>BNTV01000145.1 GCA_025996865.1 Bacteroidia bacterium | reverse complement strand
CAGGGTTTGCTTGACACAGTACAACAGGCTTGGCTACATTGTCAATGCCACCCAAATCACGGTTCGTAAAGCGCGAATCAGGCAAAATCCGCCCCCTGATTTATTTTCGGGAGGCGATGCAAAAAAAGATTTCGAACAACTTTTGTTGGAATTTTGAAAATATAACTGTTCATTATCAATTAGTTGAAAAGATTATTAGATTTTTTTAACCAAAAGATGGGACAGGTATGTACTTACCGGTAAAGGTTTCCATTATATTTTGTATTTTTGTGCAGTCAATAAAAAATGAACAAGATGAAAACGACCGGCGAATACATTAATTTATTGCGAGACTATAAACAAAATCATGCTTCCGAGTATGGGATAGAACGTATCGGTATTTTCGGCTCTGTTGCTCGTGGAGAACAAACCGAAAACAGCGATGTGGATATTTATTATGAAGGCGCAGAGAAAGGGCTAAAATCTATTGGCATGATAATCGAACTTGAAGAACTTTTTGGCGCTAAAGTAGATGTTATTCGTAGGCATAGAAACATGAGGCCTCGTTTTGTTGAACGCATAATGAAAGATATTATTTATGTATGACAAGTCATTGGTACAAGAATCGCTTTTGAATATTGAATGGTGAGAAGTGATGAAGATGCGGGATGTAATAGCTCACCATTATTTTTCGTAATGTCCACGAATGGTGTTTAACGGCTTAGCAGGGGATTCCTCCCGTTGGTCGGAATGACCGATAACCTGTGGGGGAAGACATTGGGAGGAATCCCCTGCTAAGCCGTTAAACACCTTCCGGATTGCTTCGCTTCGCTCGCAATGACGAGGAGTGTAAATAATTATTTAGCACTCAAAAAATGATTTAGCCCCCAATTGGGATATGGAAAGCGTAGAAACAAAAAGGTTTTTCCATTTCATAGAATACAAAACTTTTAGGCAATTCACATCAGCAGGTTTACCAATAAAATTACCTGTCAAGACATTCGATACATTTGCCCGCTCCAACCCGCAAAGCCCGCAAATTCATCTCCACCACTTCTTCCCCCTTTTTACCGAAAATGCTTCGTATCCCGTTCTCTAATTTGAAAAAATCAATCGGAAGATACGGTGATGCCGCCCCCAGCAGGACAACATTGCTCGAACGCGGTGTTCCCAAATCTTTGGCGATTTGCTCCACGTTCAGAATCACTTTGTTCGGTAAAAGCCGGTAGGCTTCCATCACATTTTCCTTATCGGGATAATTGGGAATATTCTCAAAAGACTTGGAATTGGTGACAACCCAACCGTCTTTTTTCAAATAAGGCAAATAACGCAAAGCTTCCATCGGTTCAAGGGAAATGATAATATCCGCACTGCCTGAAGGAATCAGGTCGGAAGCCACAGGTTGGTCGCTGATACGGAGATGCGACTGTACATCGCCCCCGCGTTGACTCATGCCATGCACTTCAGATTGTTTCATATAGAGTCCGTCTTCGATAGCGGCTTCTCCGATAACGGCAGCAATGGAAAGGATTCCTTGTCCGCCGACGCCGGCTAATATTATATCTGTCTTCATAATAATTGAAAGTTGAAAGTTGAAAATTATTTGTTACGAGCTTTACGTGCATAAGTCTGAATACATTCCCGGCAGGGAACAATCACTGATACGCCGGGGTATTCAATTTCTTCCCGAATCAGTTTTTTCATTTCCTCGAAATTCTTTTTCAGGGGAACGATTTCCTTCAAATGGTCGGGATGAACGCCAATGCCTTTACAAATATCGTGAATCCTTCCGGTAGCCGCCGAATCTTGTCCGCCGGTCATGCCGGTCGTTTCATTGTCGGAAATGATAATCAGCACATTGGCATTGGCATTGACGCAATCCAACAAACCGGTCATCCCCGAATGGGTGAAAGTCGAATCGCCGATAACCGCTACGGCAGGGAAGATTCCGGCATCGGCGGCGCCTCGCGCCATGGTGATGGATGCTCCCATGTCAATACAAGAATCAATGGCGCGGAAAGGCGGCAAAGCCCCTAAGGTATAACACCCGATGTCACTGAAAACCTTGGCATTTTCATATTCTTTAAGCACCTCATTTAAAGCCTCGTAAACATCTCGATGACCGCAACCGGCGCAAAGGGCGGGCGGCCTCATGGCGACTACTTCCGGCACATTGTAGGGGGAAACTACTTCCAAACCGAGCGCTTTCCGAACCTTGTCCGGCGTGAGTTCGCCGTCGCGCTGCAGCGTTCCGTCCAAGCGTCCGTGAACTTTCAAACCCATTCCTAAATAGCCTTTTAACTGTTCTTCCACAACCGGATAACCGTCTTCCAACACCAAGATTTCATCGCAGGCTTCTACCAATTGCAGCAGTTGTTTTTTCGGCAATGGATATTGGCTGATTTTCAGTACCGGATTTTCAAAACCATTGGGAAAATTTTCTTGCAAATAGTTGAAAGCGAGTCCGCAAGCAACAATACCTACCCCCTTACCCTCTAAAGGGAGCTTTGCCGACTGCGATTGGGCATTTTGCTGTCCATCCCCTCCTTTAGGGGGTTGGGGGATAAATAACCGATTATATTTTGAATTTTCAGATGCTTCCAAAAACTCTTTTTGTTTTTCAATCAATATTTTAAATCGTTTTCTTGCATTGGCCGGCAACAAGATATACCTTGAACCTGCATCTTTTTCCACCCGGACAGGATTTTGCGGTTTCATCTCCCGTGTTACAACGCCCGCACGGGAATGCGCCATGCGAGTCGTTATCCTGAGCAGAATCGGATAACCTGATTTTTCCGACAATTCGTAACCTTCGTAAACCATGTCGTAAGCTTCCTGTTGGTTGGACGGTTCAAACATGGGGATCATAGCGAAATTTCCATATACCCGGTTATCTTGTTCGTTTTGAGATGAATGCATGGAAGGATCATCGGCTGTAACGATAATCATTCCTCCATTGATTCCGGACATGGCGATATTCATGAAAGCATCGGCAGCCACATTCAATCCTACGTGTTTCATGCACGAAAGCGTTCGTTTGCCGGCGTATGACATGCCTAAAGCCGTTTCCAAAGCGGTCTTTTCATTCGCGCACCACACTGCTTGTAGAGACGCAATGCATTGCGTCTTTACGGCGTTTTGAATATATTCGGTAATCTCCGTCGAAGGCGTTCCCGGATAAGAATAAACACCGGACAAACCGGCGTCAATAGCGGCTTGTGCAATGGCTTCATCGCCTAAAAAAAGTTGTTTGTTCATTATGGCTTAATAAGATAAATACTAATTTTGCGTTTTTATTAAAATATGGGATGACAAAGATAATAAAAAATGTATTATTTTTGCAACATGAAACGAATTTTCATTTTTACAATTCTCTTGATTTTTTGTGTTTTCATCACAAAAACAAAAGCCCAGAATACTTTCAAATCAAGTATTCCCGCTTATGCCGCGGATAAGGGAGATTCTTTAAAAGTGTTGGTTATGAATGATATATACGTTTATCCACCGCAGATGTATAAGCATTTTTCGGAAGACGTAAAGTATCAAAAAATGGTGCGGGATGTAAAAAAAACGTTGCCTTACGCCAAAATGATTTATACGACGCTTATCGAGACTTACGAATACATCATGACCATGCCTACCGAAGAGGAAAGGCGAAAACATTTGGCACGCATGGAAAATGATTTGTTCAAAGATTATAAACCGGTACTCAAAAAAATGTCTCTGTCCCAGGGAAAATTGTTGATAAAATTGGTAGATCGCGAGTGCAATCAAACTTCCTACAATTTGGTAAAAGCTTTTTTAGGCTCTTTCCGAGCGGGATTCTGGAATATTTTTGCCGGAATGTTTGGCGCCAGCCTTAAATCGACCTGGGATCCGAATGGTCAGGACGCCGCCACCGAACGAATTGTGGAAATGGTCGAAATGGGATTACTTTAATGTTAAATATCATTTTTTCCCTGACTGCCATTTGCATATTTCAAAACATTGTACTACCTTTGTGCGCTCAATTCTTTAAGGGTCATTCAAGTGAAAGAACGTTTCTTTCCACCCCCGGAAATAACCTGTAAAATAAAAACAGATGTACGTAATTGTAGATATTCAGGGTCAACAATTTAAAGTTGAAAAAGACCAGAAGCTGTTTGTTCATCACCTTGAAGGTGAAGAAGGCGCAAAAGTAGAATTTGACAAAGTTCTCTTAGCCGACAACGACGGTTCGGTAACAGTAGGCGCTCCTGTAATTGAAGGCGCAAAAGTAGTGGCAGAAATCGTAAATCCTTTGGTAAAAGGAGATAAAGTATTGATTTTCCACAAAAAAAGGAGAAAAGGTCATCGTAAATTGAACGGTCACCGTCAACAATTCTCTCAAATCGTAATTAAAGAAATTCAAGCTTAATTCGTTAAAATCTTAGAAAAATGGCACATAAAAAAGGAGTCGGTAGTTCAAAGAACGGACGCGAATCGCACAGTAAACGGTTAGGCGTTAAGATTTTCGGCGGTGAAATCTGTAGAGCAGGTAACATTCTCATTCGCCAAAGAGGAACCCAACATCATCCGGGTTTGAATGTAGGAATCGGTAAAGATCATTCATTGTATGCATTGATTGACGGCCGGGTTGTGTTCAAGAAAAAAAGAGACGACAGATCGTATGTATCGGTTGAGCCGGTGCTTGCGGAAGCATAATCATGAGATTATAATTTTCTCTTCCATATTATTTATTAAATACCCCCAATTGCTTATGCTTCATTGGGGGTTATTTTTTGTTTTAAATAAAAGCCGTATATTTGCTCCGAATTTATGAAACAATCTGTACGAATTTTTGTCTTAATCCTGTCTTGTATTTTCTCAGTCGGTTGTTCCGGAAAGAAAGCCTACGGAGAAGAAATTCCTGATTTTAAAATTATTCGGATTGACACAGAATTATTTAATTATTTATCTAAAAATGAGCCGGATCATGTTCTGAAAGCCGACACCGGTTTTTTGAATGTTTTGGGTGGAAAAGTAATTTATATTGGACGAACCGATTCGACCGGATTTTACGAACGGCTGAAAAAATATTTCTCCGAACCGACTTTGATGGGACTTTACCGGAGCGAACAGGAACAATTTACGGATATTCAGACCTTAACGGATGAAGTAGCTTACGGATTAGGTGCTTTCCTGAAAGAATTTCCAAATATAAAGCGACCGAAAGTTTGCATGCATGTTTCGGGATTAAATCAAAGTGTAATTGTAACCGATGAGATTTTATCTTTGTCGGCTGATAAATATTTAGGAGCGGATTATCCTCTGTACCGGAAATTTTTCTATGATTACCAGCGACAATTAATGACTCCCGACCGAATGGCGCCTGATTATTTGTTGGGCTTTATGATGGCTAATTTACCGTTCAAGGGAAAAGACGATGTTTTGTTGGATAGAATGTTGTATGAAGGGAAGTTACGGTATATTCTCTCGCAGCTTTTACCTGACCGGCAGGTTTGGGAATACGCAGGTTACACCGAAGCTCAATATTCGTGGTGCAGCGCCAATCAGAAGCGGATTTGGAAAACGATTCTGGAAAATCAGCATTTGTTCACCGGCAATTATATGACTACTGATCAATACTTAAAGGAAGCGCCTCACACTTCTTTTCTTCCGGTTGAATCGCCGGGAAGGGTAGGGATTTGGCTTGGTTACCAAATTATTACTTCCTATATGAAACAAAATCCTGATACCGGTTTTCAGGAATTAATAGAATTGACCGACTATCAGGATTTACTTAAGCGTTCGAAGTATAAGCCTTAAAAAAGTTCTTTTTTGATTTTATCAACGTAATCGAGTTTTTCCCATGTAAACAATTCGACTTCAACTTCAATGGGTTGCGTATAACGCGAAGCAAACGTTTTGACGACGGTTTGCGGTTCGCGTCCCATGTGACCGTAAGCAGCCGTTTCCAAATAAATCGGTTTGCGAAGTTTGAGTCTTTCTTCGATGGCTTTGGGACGCATGTCGAAAATTTTGCTTATTTTTTCTGCAATTTCACCGTCGGAATAAGCGACTTTGCTTTTTCCGTAAGTGTTGATGAAAATATTCATCGGTTCGGCAACGCCGATAGCATAAGCCACTTGTACGAGTATTTCGTCGGAAACACCTGCGGCTACTAAGTTTTTTGCGATATGACGGGCAGCATAAGCAGCCGAACGATCGACTTTCGAAGGATCTTTGCCTGAAAACGCACCACCGCCGTGAGCGCCTTTTCCGCCATAAGTGTCCACGATGATTTTTCGTCCCGTCAGTCCGGTATCTCCGTGAGGACCACCGATAACGAATTTTCCCGTCGGATTAACGTGATACTTGATGTCTTTTCCAAACAATGCCTGAACGCCTTCCGGATATTGGGCTTTTATGCGGGGAACCAAAATATGAATAACATCTTCTTTGATTTTGTCCTGCATAGCCTGATCGCTATCGAAATCGTCATGTTGGGTGGAGATAACAATGGTGTCTATTTTTTCGGGTGTGCCGTTATCATTGTACTGTATAGTAACTTGCGATTTGGCATCCGGACGCAAATACGGCATCAGGTGCAACTCGGTTTTACGGATTTTTGCCAGTTCGGTCAGCAAAGAATGAGCCAGGTCGAGCGGCAAGGGCATGCAATTCGCCGTTTCATTGGTTGCATAACCAAACATCATGCCTTGGTCACCGGCGCCCTGGTTGAGCGGATCTTCCCGTTCAACCCCGCGGTTGATGTCGCCTGATTGTTCGTGAATAGCGCTGAAAATTCCGCAAGATTCGGCTTCGAACCGGTATTCACTTTTGGTATAACCGATTTTTTGAATGACACTGCGGACTATTTCGGGAATATCCACGTATGCTGTTGATTTTACTTCGCCGGCCAAAACAACTTGTCCGGTAGTTACTAAAGTTTCACATGCTACTTTGGAGTGTGGGTCATAAGCTAAAAATTGATCTAATAATGCGTCGGAAATCTGATCCGCTACTTTGTCGGGGTGTCCTTCCGAAACGGATTCGGAGGTAAATAAATAACTCATAATATAAACTGTTTTAAAATGAAAAAATCTGATAATTTTATCAGAAATGCAGGGGAGATTTGCAAAAATAACCACTAACGGTTTTTAGCATTTTTTACTGTGGTTGCAAGCATACAAATCTGTCCACATTTCTAATTCGGGGGCAAAGGTAGAGAAAATAATCGGGCAAACCAAATATTTTGCGGGAATATTCAGGGCAAACCTTAATTCATGTTAAATCCCCGCTCCATCCATCAAATCCAATCTCACCGCTTTGGTTTGCAATATCCGCGAGTAGGGTGGGACGCTGTGGTCTAACCAGATATTACCGCCGATAATGGTTCCCCGTCCGATGGTAATCCGGCCCAAGATGGAAGCATTGGAATAAACAGTTACGTTGTCTTCCAAAACCGGATGACGCGGCAGTGCTTTCGGACGCCCTGCGTCGTCTAAAGTAAAACTTTTAGCGCCGAGAGTAACTCCCTGATAGAGTGTTACATGTTTTCCGATAATCGTTGTTTCTCCGATTACGATACCCGTTCCGTGGTCAATGCTAAAATATTCACCGATTTCGGCGCCCGGATGAATATCTATTCCGGTTTCGGCATGTGCCAATTCGGTTATAATTCTGGGAATCAAAGGAATATCCAACAAATACAATTCGTGGGCAATGCGATAATTGGAAATGGCTTTGACGGCCGGATAACAAAAGATAATTTCGCCTAAGTTATTTGCCGCAGGATCGGAATCGAATATGGCCTTGACGTCTGAGGACATCAATTTTTTAATGTGTTGCAACCGATTCAAAAAAGTGTATGTCAGACTGCGCGCCTTTGTTCTCGTTTGGGCGCTATCCATTTTTTCCGATTGGCAAAACAATGCGTCGAATATCTGATGGGAAAGATCGTTGAAAATCTTCTCCACACCAATTCCTACGTGATATACCAATGAATCTTCTTTAGCCAGAGGACTCCCGAAATAGCCCGGAAAAATCACGGCGCGAATGGATTCTATGATTTCGATCAAATTAGTCGAAGAAGGCAAACGCCGTTCGTGTATCGGAATAAACGGAAAATGTTGACCATGATTCCCGGTCAAAGCTTTAACCGTATTTTGTATGGATTTGTTTTTGTTCATAAATTCCTGAAAATTTTAATTATCCCAGAAAGGATAGTATCTGTAAAATAATGGTGTTCCACCCAATCCAATATAGATGACGTCTTCCAAAGAAAACATATACTGTTCGTTTTGCGAAGGAAAATCTTGAGGAAGCACACTTTTTTGTTTATATTGTTTGCTTTCCAAATCCAGCTCCCAAATAATGTTGGTTATGTCAAGCAGATATATTTTATCACGGGTAATCTGTCCCGAACGAATTTTTGCAGGTATTCCCGACGGGTAGGTTGGAGAGGGCGCAAATACAGTCCATTGGTCATTACCGGCATCATATTCCCATAAAGTATTTACGGTTTCGGGGTTGTTTCCAAAACCGGCAAAAACTCTTTCTTTGTCATATAAACTTATACCACCGTAGAATGGTCTTGGAAAATCGTTCATTTTTTCCCATGAACCTGCATTGTTTTCGATTGAATATTTCCAGACATCGTTGAGAATGCCGGTTTCATTTCTTCCGCCAACTACATATCCTTTATTGTTCAAGCTGAAAGCAACCGCTTCATACCTTGGCATTTCGGCCGGCGTTTGAATGGATGTCTCTGTCCATGTCCGGGTATTTCCGTTGAAAATATAGAAATCTCCGAAAGAAATCCTTTGCGAATTGATAAGTCCCTGACCCGTACCTACATAAGCCAACGAATCGTCTATCGTGAAAGCAACCGGATATCTCCGTGCACCTCCCGGAAAATAGAAATAATCGGTAAACCATCCGTTGTTGTCATATCGCCACACATCGGAAATAAGTATATTGTTGTAATCTCCACAGGTGACGTAGAGTGTATTTTTCAAGGAGAAAACAGTGAAATTTGAGCGTATTTGTCCCCTGAAAACATCCTTGTTCTCGGAAATAAAAATCGGAGGGGTTTGTTTTTCTCTTATTACTCCGAGGCTGATGCCGTAATCGTTTTTGGCAAAGGCTCTCCAATAATAAGTTGTATTTCCGCGAGCGTTTGGTAAAGTGTAGGAAAAAGTATCCGGTTCAAAACCATCGTTTTCGAGGAAAACGGAATCGGTGAGATTTTCTTCATCCTTACCCCAATAAAAACCTTTTTTAAAACCGTCATTGATTTTGCCATAAGCCAAAATCTCTCCTTTGAATATAATAGCGCCATCGGCAGGAAAATCCGAGTTTTCTCCCGAAACGACGGAAGGCTCTTCCGAAGGTGTTTCATACTTTTGGATTTCTCCCAAAGCAATACCGTATTGATTTTTGGCAATGGCTCTCCAGTAGTAAGTCAGGTTTCCATCTAAGTTTTGCAAATCGTAAGAAAAAGTATCTATTTCCGTTTTCATGAAATAAACCGAATCGACCAAGTTTGTAGAATTGGTTCCCCAACAAAAACCTTGCCTGAAATAGGCGCTGTTTTTTCCATAAGCCAAAATTTTACCTTTAATGGTTAAGGTAAAATTCTCATTGCTGAAAGTCACGTCTGTTTTTGTCTCTACGGTTGGATCTTCTTTCATATTGGCGATTCCGACAGTCATATCGGGTGTGTTCAGACATGAGGATGCCAGAAGTAAAAAGAGCATAAAATATATAAATTCCTTGTTCATAACATTCTAAAAAGAATAACCGATACTTAAAAAACCGTCCAAATCTCTGATTTTAGTGGAGTTAATACCTCCGAAAATGATTAATTTTTTCCATTTCCACAAACCTCCGATTTCTGCCGTCCATCCTTTGTAGGAAGCTTCCGTATTGTAACACCAAGCGCTTTTTTGTCCGTTTTTTTCAAACGGTTCACCGGATAAAGACCCGATTTCCCTGAAATACAACCGTTCTGCACGCCCTCCTCCAACCGAAATATAAAATTTCCGGTCATAAACCGGAATAAAAATGCCGCCGGTCACCATGCTGCATTTCCATTTTTCACGGGTAAATTCGTAAGACGGATTTTCAATTCCAATTTCCGGGACTTTTGTGTTGTTGCAAGTATAAATGTAATCTCCTTTATTCAAATCGGTTCTGTAACTCAGATAAAATCCGGATTTGTCAAAAAAACCGATCGTTCCGCCTATCGGTTCGAACCGCGAATAAGTATATGCCAAAAACGAATAAAACCGGTTCGACAAAATACTTTTCCTTGGTGGTTGAGGAACCGCCGTTACTGGATTTATTGCCTGCGAATCAATAATTCTTACGGTATCAATAACCGGTGTATTCACGGATAATCCCAAGGATTTTCCGTACTCTTTCAACCAGTACTCCGCTTTGACGGAGTCGATTTCTATCCCTATCCCCATTTTGAAATAATCCGAAATCAAAAGCATGGCTTCTTGGTCTTCTTGTTCGGCGAGGGGCATCAGGCATTTGTAGCATTTCCACATGGACAGGCGCATACTTACACGCATTTGGGGTTGCTCTTTCCAGATATCCGTCAATTTCCGGATGCTGTACCGGTCGCAATGTGCCAATCCTTCGCTGTACCACGTGCGGGCATTCTGATAATCTTTTTTTTCCAATGCCAAATCACCCTGGACGTTATAGCTTTGTGCTTTAACAGTCAGAGATGCAAAAACAAAGGCGAACAAAAAAATGAAATACTTCATTAAATCAACTATTCTAATCCACTAATTTTTTCCGCTAACAATTTACCGGAAGAGTCGTACTTATCGTAAAAAAAGTCGCTTCTCTGAAATAAACGATTATTTTCCAAAGGTTCCGACATGATATAGACGCATTTGATGACTTCGATTCCTTTGTCGTCAATTGCGCCGTACAACCCGTTAGATTTTTTCTTCACAACGACAAAGTTACCAAATTCCATC
>BNTV01000144.1 GCA_025996865.1 Bacteroidia bacterium | reverse complement strand
TTTCAAATTGTTTGTCAAAATCGCTGCAAATGTAAGTATTATTTTTAAATAAAAATGCGAAATAGATAATTATTTAAACAAAAAATGAGTATTTTATTAAATTTCTCAAATTTATAAGGTTTTCACGTCTGATTATACGGGAAAATACACAATTATTGGATTCTTTCATAGTAAATATTTTGTAGAATGGGCGAAAAAACCGTTTTTGATGGTTTTTATTCATGTTTGACAATAAAATCGGGGTATTTGCGGCAGCTATTGCATGGATGCTGGGAAATGTGAACGTAAATGAGGTGTTTACGCTTTTCGTCAGATGTCTCGACTCCGCACCTTCGGCGCTTCGCTCGACATGACGCCAATGTATATTATTGAGGGAGAGGGGGAAAGATTAGGGCGGCTTCGCCGCCCTAATCTTTCCCCCTCTCTTGTTTTCTCCCAAAGGGTATCGTCTTGTCGAGCGGAGCGCCGAAGGTGCGGAGTCGAGACATCTCCTGTTCAATGCACAAAACCGTGCCGATGGGTGTACGACAAATTTCCCAATTAGTGTTTAACGATTATCAGGGGGTGCATTTCAAATTGTCGCATTATAATATCACTACCGTCATTGCGAGCGAAGCGAAGCAATCCGGTGTTTATTATTTCCGGATTGCTTCGGGCTTACACCCTACCAATGACGTATTTATACAACACGTTGATTTTTAACGATAATACGTCATCCATTTTTATCTAAAATATTTTATAGGAGCTCGCAATGACGGACTGCAACTTTGTGGGATCATTAATTTAAAATCTCAGATTAACGTAAAAAGTTAAGGGATTAAAAAAGCGCGTAGCGCTTTCGCGTTTATAGCCGGGTGCGACAGCGCCCGGAATAAGGTGAATGTTCCCCAACCAAGCGCCGCGTAGCGGTGCTGTAGTTGGATTCCGTCCGTCCATATCAATTTCCGATAACCGATGTTTCCAATTACATAAACAGACAGGCAGAGCTTGAATAACGGCACCGCTATGCGGCGACCGGCTGGAGAACATTCTCCTTATTCCGGGCGCTGTCGCACCCGGCTATAAACGCGAAAGCGCTACGCGCTTTTTTAATCTCTACCCTTTTTACTATAATATCTCTACCCTCATTGTGAGTGAAGCGAAGGAACTCGCAATGACGGATGCGACAATTTGAAATGCACCCTTATCAGGAGATGTCTCCACTCGCTGCGCTCGGTCGACAGGACGAATAAATTCAACTCCTATATCGGAGTTGAGGGGATGATGAGAGGTCGCTCTACCCCGGGCTGCGCTTCGCTTGCACCGGGGTTACCCAAGTAGAAGACCTTACGGTCTTCCGGATTCAGCACCGCTACGCGGCGCCAGGTTGGGGAACATTCATCTTATTCCGGGCGCTGTCGCACCCGGCTATAAACACATAAACGCTACGCGCTTTTTGATAAACGTATTTATTGAGTCAACACATTAAACAGAACCTCATTTTTTCACCGATACTTCATCCCCGCCACCGCCTCAGGAGAAGCCTCATTCTTCCGAAGAATTTCCACCGCCTTTTTAATATCTTTATCCCGATTCATATAAATGATAAAGAAAACCTCTTCTCCGAAAAAGTTCTGCAAAATATGGGCGTAAGTCGTATTCAGGATATAATTTGCAGAGATATTGATTAATGAAGTTCTCTGTTTCACTTTTCTTTCTGTGGCAAAATTAACAATTTCGTAAAGAATAGGTTGGGTTTTCAGGTATTCCAACATGCGTTCATAAGTCTTGAATTCGCTTAATTTGTCACGGTGCACATCTGCATATTCGCAGGAAAACTGGTGAAAAATATTTTTAGTTTCCAGATTAATGTAATAAGAAGTCAATTCCGATGTGTCGAGCGGAACAAAAATATCGGGCGTGATTCCACCACCGCCATACACTTCCCGTCCGCTCAAGGTATGGTAAAGCAAAGTGGTATCCACGGCAACATTTTTTTCGTCAAATTCTTCTCCGTTCGAGAAGCGGTTAACCCAATCCTGATTGTATTCATCCGCATTTCCCATCGTATATTTCCTTTGTATGTTTCTTCCGGAAGGCGTGTAATAACGAGCAATCGTCAAACGGAAAGCCGAACCGTCGGACAGCTCTATTTGATTCTGAACCAGTCCCTTGCCGAAAGAACGCCGTCCGATGATTAATCCCCGGTCATTGTCCTGGATGGCTCCCGCAACGATTTCACTGGCGGAAGCGGACACTTGATCCATGAGAATAACAATTTGATTGTTTTGTAAAGTCCCTAAGCCGTTGGCTGTTGCATTTTCCCGGGGAAAAGATTTCCCTTCGGTATAAACAATAGTCCTTCCTTTCGGCATAAATTCGTTGCAGATATTAACCGCCGCATCGAACGAACCGCCGCTGTTCATCCGCAAATCAATAATGAATGATTTGCAACCCCGGTTCAATAATTCGGCAATGGCTTTGATAAATTCGTCGTAAGTTGTATGGCTGAATTTGTCGAATATCTTGATTAATCCGATTCCGGTTTCTACCTGATAAGCCGCCTTGACCGTAGTTAACGGAATGTAATTCCTTACTATACTGTAATTTTGGATTTGCTCCATGCGCTTACGCAGAATTCCGATTTTCACGGTTGTCCCGATTTCTCCCCGCAAAGCATTCAATATTTTATCCTGGGAAAAAGATTTTCCGGCAAACAAAGTATCATTGACTGTAACAATGCGGTCGCCGGGCAACAAACCGGCTTGTTGCGCCGGTCCGCCCGGAGCCATACCGATGATAATCAAGGTATCCCTGTAAACGAAAGATTCGATACCGACTCCGGCGAAATGGCCTTCCATATTTTCGTTAATTCTACCTAACTCACCGGCCGGAATATAGCTCGAATGAGGGTCTAATTCACCGATTATTTTGGGAATGGCATTTTCCGTCAAACTTTTCATTTCCACATTATCCACATATTCCTCGTTGATGATATTGAGAATGACGTCGATTTTATTTCCGGGATTTAAGAAAAGTTTCCGTGCAAACGATCTACCGGAAAGAAAATTCCCTGCAAAAAAACCGATGATTAAAGCGATGAAAATGAGAACAATTACCCACCAAGATATTTTTTTTGATCCCATAAATATAAAGTCTTATTCAGCATCTAATTCTTCTTTTCCAATATACAAAACCTCTATCATTGCTTTTTCAAGTAACTCAATTCCATCCGAGAGGCGATATTTTTCGGAATAAACCACGCGTTTAATTCCTGCTTGAATGATCAATTTAGCGCACTCGATACACGGAGAAGCTGTTACATAAAGAGTTGCATTTTTACTATTGTTGTTCGAACAAGCAATTTTGGTAATCGCATTGGCTTCGGCGTGAAGCACGTAGGGCTTGGTCACTCCGTTTTCGTCTTCGCAAATGTTTTCAAAACCGGCAGGCGTACCGTTATAGCCATCGGAAATAATCATTTTGTCCTTAACGATTAAAGCTCCTACTCGCCGCCGTTTACAATACGAATTCTCAGCCCAGATAGCTGCCATACGCAAGTAACGTTTGTCCAATATCAACTGCTTATCGATACTCATTACAAGGGATTTTTCGGTTGCAAAATTACAATAAAAAACAGATAAACCTGCAATATATGTAAAAAACTTTACACTATCCGGAATTTTTTATACTTTTGCATTCATTTTATAATCCAAACGAGTAATATTCTGAATTTATGTTACGTATTGCAATACAAGCCAAAGGACGGTTGAATGAGGAAAGCTTAAACCTTCTGCAAGAAGCAGGTATCAAATTATCGTCTGCAAAAAGAACACTGTTGATACCGGCAAAAACTTTTCCGGCCGAACTGTTATTCCTGCGGGATGACGACATTCCACAAGCAGTAGCGGACGGAGTGGCCGACATCGGAATTGTCGGTGAAAACGAATTTATGGAGAAAAAGAAAAATGCGGAAATCATTAAACGACTGGGATTTAGCAAATGCCATCTTTCTTTGGCTATCCCGAAAGGCGAAGACTATAAAAACCTGAATTGGTTTAACGGTAAAAAAATAGCGACTTCCTACCCTGTTATTTTGGCCGATTTCCTGAAAAAGAATGCGATAAAATCGGAAATTCACATAATCAGCGGTTCGGTGGAAATTGCGCCGGGTATCGGCTTGGCTGACGCTATTTTCGATATAGTCAGTTCGGGAAGCACTTTGCTGAGTAATCAATTGAAAGAAGCGGAAATCGTAATGCATTCCGAAGCGGTATTAATAGGTAACAAATCGTTGAGCAAAGACAAAGGAAAGATACTCAAAGAACTGGTTTTCAGAATTGAAGCCGTTCAAACCGCTGAAGATAAAAAATATATTCTCCTGAATGCACCCAATGATGTCCTGCCTGAATTATTCAGTATCCTGCCCGGTATGCGCAGCCCAACGGTAGTACCTCTGGCACAGGGAGGTTGGAGTTCGGTTCATGCGGTTATCGACGAAAAACGGTTTTGGGAAATTATCGGAAAACTGAAAGAATTGGGAGCGGAAGGCATTTTGGTCATTCCGATTGAAAAAATGATTTTATAAGCATGATGCAAATAATTAAATACCCGCCTCGGGATGCGTGGAAAGACTTGATTCGTCGTCCAGTCCTTGATGACGCCCGTTTATCGGGTGTGGTGCGTGAAATTCTGGATGATGTCCGGCAAAGGGGAGACGAAGCGGTTCAAATGTATGAGGCGAAATTCGATCACGTAGAATTGAAAAATCTGCTCCTTTCCGAAGCAGAAAAAGCAGAAGCCAATGATTGGGTATCCAAAGAATTAAAGCAAGCTATTTTAAGTGCAAAAACCAATATTGAAAAATTTCATTCGGCGCAAAAACAGAATTTACCGAAGGTAGAAACAAGTCCGGGTGTAGTTTGTTGGCAAAAAGCTTCACCCATCGAAAAAGTCGGTTTGTACATTCCCGGGGGAACAGCGCCTCTGTTTTCCACGGTTTTGATGTTGGCTGTTCCGGCTAAAATTGCCGGATGTAAAGAAATCGTACTTTGTACGCCGCCCAACAAAGAAGGGAAAATTCACCCGGCCGTGATTTTTGCGGCAGCAGCGGCAGGCGTGGACAAAATTTTCAAAATCGGCGGGGTACAGGCCATTGGTGCAATGGCTTACGGTACGGAAACGGTTCCCAAAGTGTATAAAATATTCGGGCCTGGCAATCAATATGTGACAGCCGCCAAACAAATGGTTGGCTTGAAAGAAGTGGCCATCGACATGCCGGCCGGTCCCTCGGAAGTGGAAGTCATTGCCGATGAAACGGCTTATCCGGCTTTTGTCGCTTCCGATTTGCTTTCCCAAGCCGAACATGGGGCTGACAGTCAAGTTATTTTGGTTACGACTTCCGAAGAACTGGCGGAATCCGTTTCCCGGGAAGTTGAAACCCAATTGAATACGCTTCCGCGAAAAGAATTAGCTGAAAAATCTTTGGCTCACAGCCGGATCATCATCTTACGCACACGCGAAGAAATCGTCGAACTGACCAATGCTTACGCTCCGGAACATTTGATTATCGAAACGAAAGATTATCAAGAGATTGCTAAACAGATTACCAATGCAGGCTCGGTTTTCCTCGGACATTACACGCCCGAAAGCGCCGGCGACTATGCTTCCGGCACCAATCATACTTTGCCGACCAATGGTTATGCCCGCATGTATAGCGGAGTTAACTTGGATAGTTTTTTGAAAAAGATTACTTTCCAGGAGATTTCGAGGGAAGGAATACGGAATTTGGGGCCAACTATTCAGATTTTGGCGGAGAATGAGCAGTTGATGGCACATCGGAATGCGGTGAGTATCCGAATTTAATTCACCTTAGCTTTTGAAAATTGAAAAAATTATACTTGCTCATCGGATTATAATGGCGAATTTTATTATTTTTATGATTATAGCGGATAATAATGAATAATTTCATGAAATAGTTTGGATTTAAAATATATTTTTGTATTTTTGTGACAAAAATTATTTTAGAGATGCAAACAATTCACCAGTCTGCGCAAAAAAGGGATGATGCGCAAGCTTACGATAAAAAATTTAGACAATTCATTTTAGGTATTTTATATTTTATTACTGTATCCTATATTATATTGCCGTTCATGTATTATCCGTTGCAGTATCCTTCCTATTATCTTTCGTTGATAGCCGGTATTATCCACATCATTGCTATTATTGTGGTACATGCAATCCCTACCGAATCTATTCTAAAACTTGTCAAGCCCTATCTTATTGTTCTCATTCTCTTGTTGTTTCCTACCACAGTTTTCAATTTGCTATTAGGTATCGTGACTCAACTCTTCTGGATTAGCGCCGCACCCATCTGCATCTATGTGATTCATCCCAATAAAAAAACCATGCGTTGGGCACTTGGTTTCCAGGGTATAATGTTGTTGGCATTTGTATTGTCATTGGTTTTACAACATTATGAAACACCCTTCTTTTTTCACGACCTTAGCGGAGAGTCTTTCGCTCATGTGTTGACTCGGAATATCATCAATGCGTTTTTTGCTTTTCTGTTGACATGTTACAGTTTGTATTATTTGCATCATTTTCATCAGATGCAAATTCACAGGCTAATGAACTTGATTGAGGCAAATGATAAAAAAAAGGCGAATTTGTTGATAATGGAAAATGAAGAAAAAGAAGAAAAATACAGGAAAATATACACGCAGATCGTAGAATACCTCGAAACCAAACAGCTCTACCTCCGGGCGGATTTTACCTTAGCTCAAATGGCCAACGACTTGAATATCAATGTTACTTATCTATCCAAAGCGATCAACAATCAAAAAAACATGAACTTCAATAGTCTTATCAACAGTTACCGGATAAATAAAGTCAAGGAATTGATACAACAAGCTTCTTCCCGGAAATATACCTTGAAATATATCTATCACTATTCCGGCTTCAATAGCCAGTCTTCGTTTAATAAAACGTTCCTGATGCAGGAAGGAATTACGCCATCCGAATATTACAAACAGCAAATAAAAAAAGGCAATTAAAAATCCCCGCCCTTAACCAAGGACGGGGAAAAGAAAAATTGAGTCTCAGAATAAATCGAATATACTATTTTACAGTTTTCGTTGTTGTATTCTCGTTGGTTGTAATAGCAGAAGCGGTGTACGGCAGGACGATTTCGCCCGTCAATTCGTCCATGGATATCAGTACGCAAGGATCAATATCCGGATCTGCCGAGTAGAAGTTGTGACTTACTATGAAATCCGTTTTCTTACCTTTAGCTTTTGCATCTATATCCACAAATTTAGGCGTTTTGAACGTGATTTTGAAAGTCGATATACCGCTCGGCAAAGTGAAACCGGTGGTGCCTGCTACATTACCGGCTACGCTGTATAGCCCGTCTTCCTGAAGCGAGTTACTTAGAGCTACTGCACTCGCCCCTGTAGCCGTGAATCCCGTAACCGTGAACTTTTCTGTGCTAACTCCCAACGCTTCATTATAGGCAAAATCGAGGTACATCTGATTAATAGGCGCATTGGGATTGTTAACCGTGTATGTAATGCTGACCTCGCCCTTTGACGTATAGTTCGGTCGGCTCGGAACAATGGTGACCTTTATTGTATCATCACGTTGTCCCAATATTGCCTCGAACGTGGTATAGTCTGCCAGTGTTTCTGTATCCACACTGGGCACTTTTATATTCTCTGTTGTCAGCGTTGTCACTCTTTCGTAAGACATATAGGCGCGGTTGTCATAAATGCCGGCGCCGGCAGTTTCGGCAAGCACGGCTGTTGCCGATATTTTTGCCGTCGAAGTACATTTAATCAGCAAACTGTCTATGTTCAATACATTATCAGTGCCACCATTCGCAGAGCCGTAACTTATCTCAATGATGCTGTCGATTGCATTGATGCTATCCAAGCCGATGGCGTTGATTTTCCACTTCATATCGTTCGGCAGAGTGTCGGAAATCGAAACACGTTTGTGCGTGAAATTCACGTTTTCAAAATTGAATGTATATTCTACCGGCTCGCAAGTAAAAATGAAACGATCTTTTACCTGTTTGGTAAATCCCAATCCATCTTCATTTATCGGCGTCAAAGGCGGAGCGTTGCGCACCGAAATCGGGCTGATAAATATCTGCTGAGTGGCAGTAGTTGCACGGTTGGTGAGCGTATATTCAATGGTCAGTTCCGTGATCCCGTTATCAAACGACACATTCAACCTGCCTGCGGGAGCTGTGGCTGCGGCGGTACGGGATTTATTGACCCTTGCCGTGTTGCCGCTTATGACATAATTGGCGCTTCTTGCAGGACCTGCATACGAGAGTGTCGGTGCAAGGGGGTATAGCTCCATGGATACGCCGGAGTTGGGATCAGTGCCGTTGCATTTGCCATAAATGGTCACTACATCGTATTGATTCGAGCGGGAATCAAGCCCCGAAATGAAAAATTCCGGCATAATGGGGTGGTTGAATTTAACGGTTACTGTTACTTTGCTGCTGTTCACCGTACCGCGAGTACGTGTAAGTTCCAATCCGCCGCGGGGCGAAGTGGTAAAGCGCGGATAACCGTTGGCGGCGCGCACCTGATTGTCGTAAACGATCTTCGTGTTGGCGGTAATCAGCCCTTCGTCGTCGAGATTGTCGGTATATCCCGCTGCATTTGGAATCGTTCTGGCACCGGTTCCTGTGTTGAGATTGTAGTTGTTGCGCGTCCATTTTGTACTCCAGTCAAAATTGCGCGTACCTATAAAATCTATTTCGCTCGGGCAACCACTTTTGTTTAGCTTGTACCCGAAAGTGATGTAGGTGATACTGTCCGTAAGCGTGTAAAGCCCTTGGTGTTCGCTGTTAATAAACTTCAGAGGCACAAGCGCTTTCGGATTAAAAGAGCTGGCTTTCAGGTCGTTCGGATTGTCGGAAACGATAAGATATACATTGTAGCCTGCCACTAATCTGTCGTAGTATTCCTGATAAGTATTTCCATCCGAACCGAGCGAATTGAATTTATTGTTTTCCCCACCGATAATTATAGGGAGGTTACGGGCTTTTCCCGTAGCCGGGTCTATGTCCGTAATCTTTTTCAGCATCCAGGTACGCCTGAAGAGAAAATCAAAATCCCCACATTCCTGCAGTGGCAGAGGCTCTATGCCTTCCACGGCGTCAGTACCCCACACCACAGCCTCGCCGTCATTCAGGTCGCCAAATTCGGCATTGGGACCAAACTGCGTACCTGCCACGCCGATATGCAGCAATGAACCTGCATTGGTGGAGTGTGCCTGCCGGTTGTAAAGTCCGGAACCATCATCGCGGATAACCGCTGCAATACTATTGTAGTAAGTCTGATATTTGGGGTCGATGGAAGTGAGTCCCGGGAAGAATTTTTCCCCGTTGGAAAAGCTATAATCGAAGCGGTTACCGCTGGGACGCAAGGTAAGACCATATTTGATAGCCATATAACTTTCCAGAGCAGCTGCGTCAGCTGCACTTAACTCTTTTTCGAGAATAATCGCCTCCGACATCACACCCATCAAGGTTCTGTCTTCGCGGTAACCCAGTCCGATCACAGAAGGATGCCGCAAACTCATGTTACCGCGGGTGAAAGTAACTCCAGACTGTTCTTGTCCATTGAAACGGAATTTGACATTACTACTCGGTATTGTTGTAACATAAAAACCCTCTATGGAAGTAGCACCCGGTTGGAACAAATCCACGCTACCGGTTCCTTCAGTAGCACTTGTGCGAAACCGTCCCACTATGTTGCCGTTGGAGGCTTTTTGCACTCCGTAGCCGGGGCCTCTGTATGAATCGGTGTTGCTGCCTGCGTTCACACTGCCAAACATCATGGAATAAACCCAGTCGTGGCTGCCGAAGTCGTTATTTACCAAGAAATAAGCCGTGTGTGATCCTGTAGTTGTATTTTCGCCAATGGGTTGTGTAGTACTTAAATAGGTAGCGTAATTACCGGCGCCGCCGCCATAATTTCCCCAAAAGCGAACCGCAGGATGGAAATTTGTCAGCGGATTGACCCTGTCATAAACAGGTGTAAGGTGGTTGGTGCCGCTTCCACCTGCGCTGTATGAATAGGTCTTATCGCGGATGGGGTCCATCCAACTTGTCACAGCCTCAAGCGGCGCTGTTCCGGAGAGAGGGTAGTTGCGTACACGAGCGTCGGTTCTGTCCACGGATTCAAGTCCAAGTGAACCTTCGTCGTCTGCCCGCAGCCACAAGCGCAAATTTTCAACATCGATACCTCCCGGTCCTTGCGTAATGCCTAAATAGCGGATATAGCTGTTGTTGCTTAATACCACGCCTTTTGCCGTATTTCCATTGATGGCATAGATAGTGGTAGCGCTTGGTATAAAATTCGGAGCATTGGATACAAGCACATACCTGTAATCCGGTACGTTTACCTGCAAATTGACCGTTATCGAAGATTTGCCGGTTAGTTGCGCTTTGTAGATAGCATTACTTTGCATATTGATTAGCTGATCGTCTGCATTTGCTATCAGATTGCTTCCGAGATAGCCTGTAAGGTCTGTAATAACAGGATCGACCTTTATGGGATTCTTCCCGTTGTTGTCTCCCAATATCAGGTAGTCGCCATTGTCCAAAAGGTTGGGCGCCGCATCTTTGTTGAGTGCACGCACTCTATCGTCCAAGAAGACGGTGGTGAGTTTGTTTGTATTAGACTGGCTCTGCACCTGATACAAATCAGATGCATCGTCTCGCCCGATACCGAAAATGTTGTAATTGTAACCGACGTTGCTCGCCCTGTTCCACACCACATGATCGGCAAGACTAGTCGATGCCGAAGTCAGGTAGTCGCCGGTGCCCAGCGAAATACCGTACTTGATGGCAAGGTAGGATTGGATTTTTTGCAAATCTAAAGAGTTAATTGCAACACCCGGAACCGCATTTTTAACGATAATCAATTCTTGAATAGTTCCGTCCCAACTGTGGTCATAAGTGGTAGTGCCGCACCAGCCCAAGTACACTGGATTGTTAAAAGTTGCCGCGCCTGTGGTCCCTGTGGGATTAACCGTTGCCACTAAATTGCCGTCTTTATAAGAAGAAATAGTGCTGCCACCGGTTTTGTTCAAATTGTCAATCGTTATCAATCCTTCATTTATATTGCCCAAGTTCCTGACGGTACCTGTCCAATAGGATTGTAACCGTCCGGCATTGGTTGTATTCCAAAAATAGGTGC
>BNTV01000143.1 GCA_025996865.1 Bacteroidia bacterium | reverse complement strand
CGCGCCGTCATTCCGAGACTCCACCCCACTAACGCTGGGAAAAAAGGATAATGACGTATCTTTGCGGTTGAAAGAGTGTGGCAAACTACACACCCCGTCCAATCGGTTGGAACATCAAAGTCCGTTTCCGAGATTGGGACTACCGCTTGAAGCAAAAAAGATTATCGGAGTCAGAGTTCTCACGAACCATGCTACCATCCTTGTAAGCTTGCATCCTTTTTTAAGAAGCAGTAGAGTTTGCCACACTTTGTAAATAATAAAGGACAAAGTTATGGAAAAAATTCAGAAAATGGGCTTATTGACAGGTATTCCGGTAATAAATTTTCATGTAGCCGGAATAGATGTAGGAAGTATGCTAATGACCGTTTCATTTACAGATACTTCCGGGAATCAGTGTTTGTACGAAACAAACGGATTTACTAAAGACTTGAAAGCCTTGGTAGCCCTCTTGAAAGAGCAAGGCATCACAGATGTTGCCATGGAGGCAACCGGTGTTTATTGGATGAGTTTATATGATTTATTGGAAGAGTCGGGGATAGAAGTAACGCTAATCAATCCCAGTCATTACAAGAACTCCGCCAATCAAAAAACCGATATTAATGATTGTATCTGGATCCATCAGTATCATTCCTGTGGTATTTTGCGTCACTCGCACATTGCATCGGATTTATACCGTGAACTGCGCCATTATATTCATGAACGGGGTGTGATACAAGTCCAAAAAAGTGATACCTTAAACCGGATGCACCGTCTTTTAACGCTGATGAATATAAAATTTCAGCATTTAATCAGTGATATAGAAGGAGTAGGAGGTATGAAACTGCTAAGAGCCATAGCCTGTGGCATAAGCGATCCGGAAGAATTACTCAGTCATATTGATGTGGATAAATTCAAAGCCGGCAGGGAAGAGCTGTTGGATTCATTAAATGGAATTTATAAAGAACAATTTGTTACCCTTTTGAAAATGAAGCTGGAAGAATATGATTTTTTTGTCAATCAAATGAGAAAATACGAACTGTTAATAGAGGGAGTGTTAAAAAAAATGCCGGACTTTTATAGTAATGAAGAAGCGGAAGTATCTTCCCAAAAGAAAAAACAAGGCATCAAATATGTACGTAAAAATCAATATGGCATTGATGTAAAAAGTCAGCTGAAACGGATAATAGGAACCGATTTAACTCAAGTGGATGGATTTGATGAAAAAATGTTGTTGGATATAATCAGTGTAACCGGTACAGATATGAGTAAATGGCCGACAGAACAGCATTTTGTCAGTTATCTGAAATTGAGTCCCCGAAAAAAGATAAGTGGTGGTAAGCAGTTGGGACACGACAGAAGTAAAACATCTAATCCAGCAACCCAAGCCTTTCGTTTAGCGGCACGAACCATGGCGGGAAGTAAAAATTACTTGGGCGTATTATATCGAAGACTATCGGTCAAAAAAGGAGCAAAGACAGCCAATAAAGCAGTTGCCCGTAAATTGGCTGTCTTATTTTATGTTTTAGTCAAGAATCATCATCCATACGATAAAAATAAAGCAATAGAGCAAGAACAAAAACGACAGGAAAGAGAGATTGCCCGCTTCAAAAAAACAGCACATAGATTAGGATATACTGTCCAAAAAGTCGCTTGAATATGAGCGGATTATGAAGTACGTCATTGTAACCAACGGGAGGAATCTCCTGCTAAGCCGTTAAACACCTTCCGGATTGCTTCGCTTCGCTCGCAATGACGAAGAGTGTAAATTATTATTTAACTGACCTGAGTAGTTATGTGTAATTCTATGCTTGGTGCCGTTTTTTTAGGGGTTGGGTAGTAACTATAAATTAAGATGCATTTATTTTAATTACGCAAATTTTTGCATTATTTTGTTTGTTATTTTAAAAATAAACTATCATTTTATTGTACAATTAAATTTTTATTTGTCTGTTTGATAATATAATAGCTGTTTCTCAGGAAAAAAAGCATTTAAATATTTTTTTGTTTAAACAAAATAACATACTTTTGCAGCGTAAAAAATCTAAACGTAAACCATTTTGTATTTTTATTTTACAAAATAACGCAAAAATCAAAAAAATATAGTCATTATATTAATTTATTTATAGGCAAAAAAGTTATTATCAACAATTAAATTAGTTTTAGGTATGAAAAAGATTGAAGCTATTATTCGAAAATCTAAATTTACGGAAGTCCGGCAGGCATTGCACGACGCCGACATTGATTTTCTGTCGTGGTGGGATGTGAAAGGACAGGGTGATGCAAAGCAAGGGCTGATATTCAGGGGAATAGCCTACGACATCAATGCGATTGACCGGGTGTATATTTCATTCGTAGTGAGAGATGTGAATGTACAAAAATCCATTGACGTGATTCTCAAAGCGGCTTATACCGGCGAAAGCGGTGACGGAAGAATATTTGTTTCCACCGTCGAACAATCCATTCGTATCCGGACGGGTGACCATGGGGATGAATCGCTATATAATAAGTAATTGAGAATTGAGAATTGAGAATTAATTTGTTATTAAAAACAGGCATAAAATGAAAAAAATAAAATATTTTATAATAGGCGGGCTTTTGTTGTTTAGTCAAGTTTTATTTGCACAAACAGAAGATGTTCCAACATTGGATTCGGGAAATACAGCTTGGATTTTAGCTGCTACCATGTTGGTTATGTTGATGACCATCCCGGGATTGGCATTTTTTTATGGGGGTATGGTTCGCCGTAAAAACGTATTGAGTGTGATGATGCAGTGTGTGGTATTGACGGCCGTCATAACCATAGAGTGGATTGTTTATGGATATACCGCCGTTTTCGGTACCGGTTTTCAAGGCGGCTGGCTCGGTGAAATTGTCGGCGGACTGGACAAATTTTTCCTTTACGGTATTGATAAGGATGCACTTACGAGCGGAAATATTCCCGAAGTACTGTTTGCTTTGTTTCAATGTAAATTTGCGGTGATTACTCCTGCGTTGATTGTGGGCGCTTTTGCCGAAAGAATTAAATTTTCGGGCTTTCTGCTGTTCTCCGTCTTGTGGGCGATTCTCGTTTATAACCCTATGGCTCACTGGGTTTGGGGTGGCGGCTGGATGCAGAGAATGGGCGCTATCGACTTTGCCGGCGGTACGGTTGTACATATTAATGCCGGTATTTCTGCGTTGGTAATGGCTGTCATGCTGGGCAGACGCAAAGGGTACGGCTCTTCAATGATGATTCCTCACAATATTCCTTTTGTAGTACTTGGTACTGCGTTGTTATGGTTAGGCTGGTTCGGGTTTAATGCCGGCAGCGGACTGGGGGCGGACGGACTTGCCGCCAATGCTTTCCTGGTAACCCATCTGGCAACTTCCGTAGCTGCCGCTACCTGGATGACTTTGGAATGGATTATCAATAAGAAACCGACTGTAATCGGTATTTGTACCGGGGCAGTCGCCGGTTTGGTCGCCATCACACCGGCTGCCGGAACGGTGGATGCCATGGGTTCGTTATTCGTCGGATTGTTTTCCGCCATTATATGTTACACTTTTGTAGCGTATGTCAAACCCAAAATGAAATACGACGATTCGCTGGATGCTTTTGGCGTTCACGGGGTAGGCGGTTTTGTCGGCGCTCTTCTGACCGGTGTTTTCGCCACACAGTTTATAACCGGTGAAGGCGGACAACAAGGCGCTTTGTATGGAGACTGGCATCAATTGGGTGTACAGGCGATCGTGAATATAGTCGCTATTGTTTTCAGCGCGGTGATGACTTTTATTCTGTTCAAAGTTGTCGATAAAACAGTCGGACTTCGTGTTACAACTCACCAGGAAGAACTTGGTCTTGACATTTCTCAGCACGGGGAAATCGCTTACGGAGAAAATGAATAATATTTTTTAAGAGGCTGTCTGAAAAAGATTTGTGCCCGTCATTGCGAGGGCGTAGCCCGAAGCAATCCATTGATAATCAACATTCCGGATTGCTTCGCCTATGGTTCGCAATGACGAAGCGGGGGTTTTCAGACAGCCTCCTTTTATTATTGGTTTCTTTTCTTTAAAAAAATAATACCTTAAATATTTTGGATTGTCAAAAAAATAGCTAATTTTGCAAACAAAATGAAAATGAACGTTAAAAATGTCCGGTTTTAATCCAATAAATAATAAACCAATGATGCTTTCCGATCAAAATCGGAGGGGAATTTTAGTGTTTTTTATGAATAATATTTTGGTTTTTCGGAATATTTTGTTAAACACACACACACACACACACACACACACACACACACACACATCCCCTACTACCCGCCCACCCTCTTTTAGAAAAGTGCAAAAGTACAACTTTTATTAATAATATACAACCTTTTCAAGGTTGGCAAACCCAACAAAATTTGTGTAAGGTCGCAGCGAAATTTCCGTTACTACGAAAATTTTGCTGCGTCACTATGAAAAATTTCTTCCGTCACTACGGAAAAAAATTTCCATCAGTACGAAAATTTTCTTCCGACAATACAAAAATAAATACCCGGATAAGTGTCAATAAAAAAACATTTATTAACAATTTAATTTTTTCAGTATCATGAAGTATAAATTAGTAGAAAAGGGGAATCCTGCAAAACCGGAACAACCCAAGAAGTATTACGCCAACGCAGTGAATGCCGGCAAGTTCACCATCAAAGATTTTGCCAAAGAGATAGCCGGTCGCTCGTCGCTCACGCGCGGCGATATTGAAAACGTGCTGAACAACTTTCTGGACGAGTTGCCCACTTTCCTGAAATTGGGAATGAGCGTCCAATTAGGCGATTTCGGCACCATGCGGCTTAGTTTATCCAGCGAAGGCGCCGAGACGCCCGAAGTGTTTAAGGCATCTAAAATCAAGGGAACAAAAATTATCTTTACGCCAGGCTCGGAGTTGAAGGCGCAGTTGAAGGGTATGTCGTTTGAGGAGGTGAAGTGACGGGGTCGGGGGGCTGTCTTAAAAGTCCGGATTCGTCATTGAGACAGCCTCTATAAAACGTAAAATGGAATCCGACAACCATTTCAAAAACGGGGCGTATGCCGAAAAAAATCGACGAGCAGGAAAGAGTAAAAACAATGTCCGTGATGGATCGGACGTAAAATAAAAACCCAAAGCATTTTTAATCTCTATGTTTTGGAACAGATAAAATTGATAGTATAATGCCTGATTGGGAGATTGAAGGTGAAAAAGTAAAAATTATTTATGACAACAAAAACAAAAATTCCGCCGATAATACAACTCGGCGCGGTATTACTCAGTTTAACAGCTTTTGCCGTTGGCTTTTGGCACACCCATCTCGGGTTGAAAGAAATGCGACCCTTTGAATCCGACTACGGAAGTTTGGCTATTGCCAGCATTATACTTCTGCTGTTGCTGATTTGCTATTTTTTCGCCGTCAGCGGAAGAAATGGAAGAAAAACCGGCTTGTATATCTATCTGGTTTGCGCCTGTTTTTTTATTGTATTCAACCTGAATTTCTTTTATCCGTCTTATCTGGGACGGCAGTTAGTAAAGGAAGAAGCTATTGCGCTGAACGATACGCTGCAAAGTTTCACGCACCGTATTAATATGATAGACAATACGGGTACGGTTTCCAATGTGAGCAAACTGTATAATCTCAAAGAGCAAATTTTGGACGAGGTAAGAGGGCAAGCAGGTTTCGGTCCGCGCGCGACCGATTACCTGAACCAGTTTAACACCATCACAGGTGGAACATTGAAGAGAAATCTTGTTATAGGACAAACGCAGGAAGAACGCGAACGTATTGCAGAACGATACAAGGACTTGTTGAACGCCGAAATAAGAAATTATGTTATTCAACGGGTCGCCGGTGGCAATGTTGCCAATGCCGATAAGTTATACAACGGCATACAGGAATTGGAAATAATCAACGAAAATTATTCGCCGCAACTGAAAGAAATTATTGCCGACGATTCGCACGTGCTGCTGGAATCGGTAAAAACACATCCGCAAATCAACACGCTGCAAAAGTTGGTAACAAGTTTGGACGATGCCACCATAAAGATAAATGAAGCAAGCGGAAAAGATATTTTTCCAAAACTCGAAGAAGCCAAAACCCGCAACTTGGGGCGTATAGCCCACACACTGAGTTCTATTTGGCAACGACTTGGGCATATTGACACTTGGGCAATGATACTGCTTTGCCTGTTTATCGACTTGCTTGTGCCGTTGGCGATTTATACGCTGATACGGAAAAAAGAAGACGATGAAAATGATGAATCTCTCACACTGACGGAGCGGCTATTCGGAAAAGAGAGAAATTTTAACAAAAGATATTAACACTTAAAAACAACATACAATGAGTGATGTAAATAATTTTTTCAATCAAGAAAACAACCAACAGGAAAATCCTGTTATCAAAGAACAAGAAGTATTCAGAATTGCGTTAAATACATTAAGTACAGATGAAATCACACAGATTTTTGATGGCTTTCATGCTGAAAAACGTCAAATCGTTATTACTATTGGTTTCCCCGCAGCAGGCAAATCATTGTTTCTCTCTTCGCTGATGTATTATGCAGAAAAAAATTCGGATAAAAAATGGAATGCAAAAGCTCTGTCTTCCTATCCTTTTGAACAGGGCGACCTTGCGAGAGACACAATGATAAAATTCTTTGATAACAAAAGAGCCTATCCTGTTACGCCTCCCGGCACTTTGGATTTGATAGGCATTGATATGGTACCGCATAATCGCAAATTAAAACCACTAAAACTTGTTTTTGTCGATTTGGCGGGCGATGACCTCAGAAAGTTTCGTGTACCTCTCCGTAACGAGCTAAATCCACAAGTTACGGCTGTTTTAAAAGCTTGTAGGCTGAAAAGCGATGTGAATAATTCTAATCCTATTAGACCCATTTTTTGCCTGATTACACCTTTTGAATCTCCTCGAGGGCATGATGAAGAAAATGCGCTGTTTGACAACTTTTTAAATTACATAGCGGGACATAAAGTGAATAATAAAAAAGAGTTTGAGCCATTGTATGAAAAATCAAAATATATTATTCTGGTTTCTCAATGGGACAATAACACTGATTTCGTAGTAAAAGATGCCGAAAGTTATATTAGGAAATACAGAGCAGCTTTGCATACGGTGATTAATGGGAGAAATAGCAACCAATATGTACTTGGTGAGTTTTCAGTTGGGGATTTGGAAGATGTAAAAGATAGGGATAATCAACCGATGGTTTTAATCAGACGCATTGCCAATGATTATCCGCATAAATTCTGGTGCCAACTTTATGAATTAGCTACAGGAAAATCGCTACAGCCACGAGGATTTTTAGCAAAATTGTTTGGATTTTAATTTGGAAAATATATGGCAAACAAAAGTCTTATTTTTTACGGCAAACCGCAAAGCTTCGAGAGATATGAAATTTCAGGGAATAAAATTGCTCAGGATGAGAAAAATGAGCCGCGCCTGAAACCAACCATCAATAACGATATTTTGCACTATTTCTTCAAAGATGGTTTTTATTATCTTGAATTATATGGTTATGCAAATCCATATAGAGCAACAAGGCCGGGAGTTGTCATAGGTGTATGTATAAAATCGGATGAACAAATAGCGGTTTCAGAAAACAACGTATCTACTTTGAAGTCATTGCTTGTTCAATTTAAGGATATTGCTTTAGCAGGCACTTATTTTAATGCTCTTAAATTGACTGACATCAGTGCTTTCAGAACTACAATTTATAATGTCAAAACGGTAGAACGTATATCTACATTTGAAACTTCAAATTCAGCAAAACCAACTTGTCAAAATTTAACATTGCTTTATCTGAAAGATTTTGAAAACAAGACTGAATCGTTACAAAATGAGATATGTAACTATGGCGATATTTACATTGCGGCAGATAAAGATTTATTTTACGATGATTTGAACAGAATAGTTTTTAATGAAGTACAACAGAAATTTTATGTGGTACAAAATGGCAAAATAGAAGTATTTGAAGAACCTAAAGTAATTCATGGAAAGCCAATGTTGCCAAAACCACTACCTAATACAGAACAACCAGAAACTGTTATTACTAAAACTACAAAAAACGAAAAGGAATTTGTATCTAAAGAAGATTTTGAAAAATTCAAAAAAAGGATTAGAATTTTTAAAAGGACAAAAAAGTGGACTTCAAGCATGATTATGATTGTGATTGCTATCATAATATTTTTTTTAGGTAGATATAGCACTTTGGGTGATTGGAAAGCCACTTTTTTTATTGGCAAAAATACTGGCAAAACTGCTTACAGACTAAGCATAGATCCTAAAAAAGAAAATCTAACTGTTGAAGTTGATAGTAGCATAACTCTGAAGGCAACAATTATGCCGGATAATAGTGGTTTTGATTGGGATACAAAAGCAGAGTGGTCAATTGATAGAAATACCGTTGCCACATTAACAACTACTTCTCAAACAGGAAAATTTGGTAAAGAGGCAACCATAAAAGGAAAAGATGAAGGGATAGTAACAATTACACTAAAAGTAGATAGTGTCAGCGATCCTATTATCAAGAAAATCACGATTACTAAATCAATGAAGCCTGAAACTTCGCAACAGCCAACTACACATATAGTTATGAAAGGTGAAACATTTTTTATTATTAAGGAAAAGTATAATATGACCAATCAAAGGTTGATAGATTTAAATCCAACAATTACTAACCTTAATGATCTAAGGGAAGGTCAAACAATAAACATAGAGCCTCAGAAATGAAACGATTATTAAAATTTATTCTTTTATCCCCGTTTTTTCTGCTTCTATCCTGTGGTTCCGATTGCCAACAAGTGGAAGTAGAAAAAGCGGAGTGGGTAACACGGTATGAAAATTATAATGTGGATACGCTGGTAAGTTATACAGTCAATAATGCAACCACACTGTTTGAATATTCTGAAGATAAAAAGGATGAACATTTTCATTATGTTGCTGTCAAAAACACAAATCAACAATATTCCAATCTGTTTGCCGTAAAATTTGAATATTATTATAGCATTAATAATTCTAATAAATGGAAATATGCTAATCAACATATCACTGAATATGTTGAAATACAACCTAATTCATATTACGACTTTGAGTATAAATGGTATGGAGTAAAAGGCAGTGATTATTCAGATTTTTATGTAAAAACAACTGTCCTGCAACAGCCAAAAAAAAATTCATTAACCCGCCGCATTGACGAACTCCACCTTTCAACAATCACAATAAATACTTGTGAACAAAGCGTGGAAGCGTTGCAAAAACAGTATCAAGCAGTAAAAGAGTTGTATTATGCCAAAATAGGCGATGTTGTATGTACACATACTGTGACAAGAGGGGAAACGCTTAGCGGTATCGCAAGAAAACAAGGTATGACCTTAAATGAATTAATCTTGTTGAATAATCTGTCAAACGGTGATAATATCAGAGAGGGACAATCATTGCATTATGTAAAAGTAGATTCTACCAAATTGAGAATTATAACAGATAAGCCACAAAGCAAAAACAATAGTATCTACTAATCTATAAAACAAAAAAGATGGCAAAAGCGCAAAATATTTACGATTACAAACCGCCCAAATCGGGCAACGACGAAGTAAGTTATTTCCTTACCAAAGGAAGAATAAGGCGCAAGGCATTTTTTCTGAGGTTGTTACTGATTATTGTTCTGCTTGTTATTTCCAATTCGGTTATGAAGTTTTACGCCATGCCTCAGTATCAACATTGGTCGGATATTGGAGGCGGAGAAGTACGAAATCAAATTTTTCTAACGACTTACAGGATATTTGTAGTTTTCAACAATATTATTTTGCCTGCGATTTGTGGTTTGTTCCTCTTGGTACAAGGCGCTAAACGTATGCATGATATAAATAAAAGCGGCTGGTATTTTCTGTTTCCTGTTTACGATCTTTTTATGTTACTCGCACCCGGCACCGTCGGGCAAAATGATTACGGCATTGACCCAAAGCCGCAAAAGTTGGTGAAGTATTTTGATGAATTGGAAAAGAAAAAATAGGAGAATTAAAATAATGGAAAAAGAGAATTGGTTTCCACTTATAGAAATTGGGGGAAAGTTCGAAATAAATTGGGAAAAACATACTTGGAAAGTTATTATTATCGCTCTGATAATAATTTCCGGTGTTTTTTTGATTATAGAACACATGGAGTATTCTTCTAACTTTTGTATAGTTACGGTTTGTATCTTGGGGATATCTTTTTTGTTTGTTCTTCTACTAAAGGCTTGCCATAAAGATGATTTCAAAAACAAATACAAATTCAAAAATATGTGGGAACTTTTCCCTTTGTTAACCATAATAGGCTTATTGGTTTCAGTTGATAATGATGTTGTTACGCAATCTGACGGACAACTTTTGAATGTTTTGAAACGCATTTATGTGAAGGAAACAAAGGTAGATGTTTCGCAGGAATTTAACAAATACACGATGCCGAAACTGGTGATTGTGTTGGATATGTCGGGTTCTACTCAAAGTGAAAAAATTGGTAAGGACAATCTGTTTTATAAAGAAACTGAAATTTGGCATGAAAAACTTAAGAGCGCTTTAACTACTGCCGGCGTTCAGGAAGACAATATGAAAAACTTTTTGGGAAAAATAAATTCTCAAAAATCAGACTTAACAGAATACGATGTCTATAAATCAAGATTATTAGAATTTGTGTCAAAGGTTCAAAAAAACTATGAAATCAATATCGTTTGTTTTGGTACATACCCCATACCTTCGCCAACCTATATTTGCAGTGATGAAAATCGATATTTATTGGATGATATATTTTATTTTATCAACAAATGTGAAAAAGATATTGGTAATCAGCAGAAAACAGATTTTGTTAGATTATTTGAAAAACTAATGGATGAATATGATTGTGAAGGAAAATCTTTCGATTTTAACGAAGCACCCCAATATTCTTTCGTTTTCTTCTCAGATTACATTCACGAGAGTATAAAACCAACTTCAGAAGAGGATATTGAAGATATTGTAAACAAGTTTAGTAATAGTCCGAATTTCAACAATTTTTACTATTTTAAATGGAAAGATTATACAAAGGAAAATAACGGAACAAAAAAGGATTTCAAAATAAATGTTTATCCTGTGCTCCAACAATTTTTCAATGGATATAATGGAAATTTTTCTCCATTAACGAGGAATTACCTCGAATTATTCAATATTTCGTCTACTCAAATAATACCTGTTTGGTAGTGTCATAAATTATCAGAATAAATTATTAACTTTGCAGTCAAAAAAAAGGGAATCAGATGATACATACGAGCGCAATAGAATGTCCTCACTGCCACAGTAATAATTTGGTAAAAAACGGCAAA
>BNTV01000142.1 GCA_025996865.1 Bacteroidia bacterium | reverse complement strand
ATTTTTTCTCTTTTGAATCCAAGTATAAAACAGCGGAATACCCTTTCTGATGGGCAATTTCACCCACAACCAAACTGGCTGCATAATTTCCACCGACTTTGATTGTTCCCGTACCTTGTGGCGCAGCGCGGTCATATCCTCTTAAAACTGCATAAGGCGTTGGTTTGAAACCGGTTTTGAAATAAGGACCAACCGGCGTTACAAACACAAGGAAAAGATATTCCGTCGCCGGCTTTACACCCACCTGAGCGGATGTGCCGATCAACAACGGACGGATATACAAAGACGCTCCGCTTTCGTAAGGCGGTACGAACCGTAAATTTCTTTTCACGGCTTCCAAAACTGCTTTTTCAAACAATTCTACCGGAAATTCCGCCATCAGGATTCCGCGTGAAGAGGCTTGCATACGCAAAGCGTTGTCTCGCATACGGAAAATCCGCACTTTACCGTCTTTTCCCTTAAACGCTTTCAAACCTTCAAATGCTTCTTGTCCATAATGGAAACAAGTAGCGGCCATGTGAAGATTAAGTTGTTCGGAATCAGAAATTTCCAAATCACTCCATTTTCCATCTTTGTAATAACTCCGCACATTAAAATCGGTTTTCATGTAACCGAAAGTCAAATCAGACCAATTGATATTCTCCATAATCCTTATTAAATGAAACAATAAGCAAAGTTAGTGTTTTTTTTACTTTTTGCGTAATAATTTGCTTAAAAAAAAATAAAAGTTTTATTTTTCTTCTTTCAAAGGAATCAACATTTTGTAGAACGAACGCCAAACAAAAACCAATCCCAGAATGAGGAACGGAATCGCGATCCACATCGAATGATCAGACTCCGGATTGGCTTTCATTTCAATACAAATCTCCGTTGCCAACAATCCGAAAAGTGTAGAAAACTTGATAATCGGATTCAACGAAACCGACGATGTATCCTTGAACGGATCGCCCACTGTATCGCCGACAACTACCGCTTCGTGCAGCGGAGTGTTTTTTTCGCGCAATTCCACTTCCACGATTTTCTTTGCATTGTCCCAACTTCCGCCGGCATTAGCCATGTAAATAGCTTGGAATAAACCGAATACAGCAATCGATATTAAATATGCCACAAAGAAATTCGGATCGAAGAATGCAAAAGCCAATGTCAAGGAAATGAGCGCAAGAAATATATTCCACATTCCTTTTTGAGCATATTGCGTACAAATTTTCACCACCGCTTTGGAATCCTCAATGTCTGCTTCGGTTTTGTTCATATCGAAAGTCTTTTTGATAAATTCGACAGCCCGGTAAGCGCCTGTGGTAACAGCCTGCATAGAAGCTCCACTAAACCAGAAAATAACCGCGCCTCCACAGATAAGCCCCAGGATTACAGGAGCATCGGTAAGCGAAAGATTCAACAATCCGACTTTTTCGAGCAAGAGAATAATGGAGAAAATCATTGTCGTAGCGCCCACAACCGCAGTTCCGATAAGCACCGGTTTTGCAGTAGCTTTGAAAGTATTGCCGGCCGAGTCGTTCGATTCCAGATAATATTTTCCTTTTTCAAAATCAGGTTTGAAATTATACTTGTTTTCAATTTCTTTGCTGATTCCTTCTATTTGTTCTATTTGCGAAAGTTCGAAAACCGATTGTGCATTGTCGGTAACCGGTCCGTAGCTGTCCACTGCGATGGTAACAGGCCCCATGCAAAGGAAACCGAAAGCCACCAAACCGAAAGCAAAAATCGAAGCGTGAACTCCCAAAACGGATTCCAAACCCATTTGCGAAGTGAAATAAGCAACCGTCATCAACCCCGCAATTAAAAGTCCTGTCCAGAATGCGCCGAAATAACCGGCCACAATTCCCGAAAGAATATTGAGTGATGGACCGCCTTCGCGCGAAGCAGTTACAATTTCTTTAACGTGAATGGATTTTGAACTTGTAAATATTTTAGTAAACTCCGGAATAAGTACCGCTGCCAATGTTCCGCAACTGATAATTATCGCCAATTTCCACCAAAGTGTAGGATCGGACATATCTCCGAGAAGCAAATGACTCATAAAGAAACTCGCTGAAATACAGAGAACTGCAGCAATCACAATTAAACGCATAAGCGGCGATTCGAAGTCGAAATCTTTTTTATTACCATATAGTTTTTTGGAAATCCCTTGATTGATAAAAAATGCACAACCAGATAGGAAGTCCATCAGGAAACGCATTCCGAAAATCCAAACGATCAATTTTGCCTGAATGTGCGGATCGGGAATGGCAAGCGTGATGAATGTGATAAGTGCAACACCTGTAACGCCATAAGTTTCAAAACCATCGGCTGTAGGTCCTACGCTGTCGCCGGCGTTGTCACCTGTACAGTCGGCAATTACGCCGGGGTTGCGCGGGTCGTCTTCTTTCACTTTGAAAACCACTTTCATCAAGTCGGAGCCGATGTCGGCAATTTTCGTAAAAATACCGCCTGCGATCCGTAATGCGCTCGCTCCCAATGATTCACCGATGGCAAATCCCAAAAAGCAAATGCCGACAATGTCGCGCGGAACGAACAGCAGAATGATAATCATCATCACCAATTCGAGTGAAATAAGAAACAATCCGACACTCATTCCCGCTTTCAGAGGGATATTTACCACGTCCAACGGATGACCGCGCAAGGCAGAAAAGGCAGTACGCGCGTTGGCATAAGTGTTTACCCGGATTCCATACCATGCTACCGTATAGGAACCTGCCATTCCGACAACCGAAAAAAGCAGTACCATCAGCACCGTACTGAAACTTTGTCCCACTAATCCGAAAAAATAGATACACAAAACGACGGCAACCAATCCGAAAAGCATCAACAAAAATTTGCCCTGCTGCACGAGGTAAGTGCGACAAGTGGTGTAAATAGTCGCAGCGACCTTCTCCATTGATTTGTGAACAGGAAGTTTTTTTACCTGATTAAACAGTAAAATACTGAACGCCAATGTCCCCGCAATGATTACGGCGCCGTAGAATAAAAAGTTCCATGAAGAAATAGTAGTTCCAAACAAATGGAAAGTACCTTCATGTAAGTCCGGGATGGCAAGGTCTGCTTCACTTGCAAAAACCGACAAGCTGCTTCCAAAAATCAAACCTGCCAAAACACTAAAATTTTTAACGTATTTCATTTCCAAGATATTAAATATATTATTAAAATAATTTTGCTTCAAAAACCAACTTCCTCCCCAATGTAGTGAATTTTTATTTAAAATAAAAACGGTGCAAAATTAGCACAAAATTTGGATTAATTATCCTTTTTAGCGTTTTTTATTTAATTTTTTTTTTGAATGATTAGCTTTGAATCCTATCAAAAGTCGCAGTCCCACGAGCAGGGTAGGTAAAATGCTGTTTATAAAACAATGGTAAAACAACTGCCTTTATCCGGATCGGATTGAACGGAGATTGTACCGCCATGCAGATTGATGATTTGCCGGCAAATGCTTAGCCCGATGCCGGAACCATTGATTTTGGTCGTAAAGAAAGGCACAAAAATTTGGTCCATGACATCCGGCAGAATGCCTTCGCCGTTGTCGGAAACCCTGATGAGGGGACGTTGATATTCGTTTTTTGAGACAGTCACCCGAACGGAAACCGGTTTCCCGGATGATACCGATTCGCAGGCGTTTTTTATCAGGTTGATAAGGACTTGCTCCATCAAACTCCGGTCGGCGGCGATAGGTATGTTTTCCGGTTGAACCGAGTAATCGAACATAAAACCATCGGCTTTCAGCAGGCGGCTTATGTCTTCTATCCATTCACTTGCAGAAAATTGAGTGATGAAAGGTTGTGGAATATGCGTTAGTTTTTTGTAATTGTTCACGAAATCAACCAGACCTTTGCTGCGTCGATGGATGGTCTGCATGGCACGGTTCAGCAGTTCGCGGTTTTCATCGGTGGGTTCGGAAAAAGTTTCCGACAGGGAAATAATCGGTGTGAGCGAATTCATGATTTCATGCGTCAGGACGCGAATCAGTTTTTTCCACGCATCGCTTTCGCTTTCTTCCAATACCGACTGTATGTTTTTCAAACTGATGAGTTTCAATTCTTTATCTTCGATGAAAAATAAAATGGCGGTTACCGCTAATTGATGTATTTTCTTTTCGCGTTCGATACGGATAATTTTCGTTTCCTTGGAATACAGGGAATCCAAAATGTCGGGCAAATCAGGTGAAACGCTTTTCAAATCGGTCAGAAAATGGGGTTGAGGTTTCCCGAAAATATCTAATGCAGCTTTATTTATCCAACTGACTCTCTTATATTTATCAAGAATTAAAATGCCGAAATCTATCCGGTTCAACAATATTTCGTAAAAACTTTGCTCGCTCACCATTTCCCGCAACCTGCGATTGAAACTGTCAATGGATTTTTCCATTTTAGGAATGAGTTCCGGCGCCAAACCTTCTTCGACAAAATGCTGAAACGAGATATTAAATTCCGAAAAACGAATGGCTTCCACCAGCCGGTTCATATCTTTTATAGTTCTGCTTTGGAAAAGGAAGAGCCGGTAAATAAACCAACAGGTGAAGATAAAGCATAAAAAACTGAGCCAGTACAATTTGAAAAACAGTATGAAACCCATTGCCGTGGCGGAGAGTACAACCCATAATATCCGAAAAGACAACTTAGAATGGTACTGCTTCATAAATATCGGATTTTTTCCTTCATTTTCCGGTACAAGGCATAGCGGGTGATTCCCAACAATTCGGCTGCTTTGTTCAGGTTTCCATCGCTTCTTTTCAGCGCTTTTTCGATGGTTTTCTGTTCTATTTCGCTGAGGTTGAGCGTTTCATTTTCTTTTTTCCTTTCAACCGTTTGTAACAGAATGTTTCCGGCTTTCAGGATTTTGTCGGACGAAAGAATAACAGCACGTTCTATCACATTCTGTAATTCGCGCACATTGCCGGGCCAACTGTAATTCATGATTTTAGTCCGGGCATCGGACGACAGACCCTGCATATTTTTCTTGTATTTGTGTGAAAACCGTTCGATAAAATATTCCGCAAGTAAAAGAATGTCTTTTCCGCGTTCGCGAAGCGGCGGGACATGAATTTCAATCGTATTAATGCGATACAGCAAATCCTGACGGAATTGACCGGTATAAACGGCTTCGTGAATATTGAGGTTGGTGGCGCTGATAAACCGCACATCAACCGGAATGGAGCAGGTGGAACCCACCCGGGAAATTTGTTTTTTTTCAATGGCAGTGAGCAGTTTGGCTTGGGCTTGAAGCGACAAATTTCCAATTTCGTCTAAAAAGAGCGTACCGCCGGAAGCAACTTCCATACGGCCTGCTTTTTCCGTTTTGGCATCGGTGAAAGCGCCTTTTTGGTATCCGAACAGTTCACTTTCAAAGAGTGTTTCGGGAATAGTACCCAAATCAATGAAAGCAAACACTTTCTGCGAGCGTGGGGAATGGTGGTAGATTGCGCGGGCGATCAAGTCCTTTCCTGTTCCGTTTTCACCGATAATCAATATGTTGGCTTCTGTTGCAGAAAGTTTTTCGATCATATCGAAAACATCAAGCATTACGTCCGATTTGCCGATAATTTCCGGATAACCCGCATTGCTCAATGATTGCACCTGCATCTGAAGGTTTTCGATTTGCCGGCGGGAATTTTTCAGTTTCAGTGCGGAAAAAATGGTTGCCAGCAACTTTTCCTTTTCCCATGGTTTGGAAATAAAATCCGTCGCGCCGGCTTTGATGGCTTGTACGGCTTTTTCGGCGTCGGCATAAGCTGTCATCAGAATAACAATTGCATCGGGGTCGGTTTCCAAAATTTTTTCCAACCAGTAAAAACCTTCTTTGCCACTCACGACATCTTTATGGAAATTCATATCCAGCAGAATAAGATCGGGATGGAACGCTTCCATATAATATCCGATTTTTTCGGGATTGGCACTTACCTTGATTTTTTCCGCAAAAGGATTCAATACGGCGTTCAAGGCAAAAAGCACGTCTTCGTTGTCGTCAATAATTAGTATTTTACCGGATTTTTCCAAAATTTTTCGTTTTTAATTTCTCCGACAAATTTACATGAAATTTTTCAGATAACACACACATCTCCGGCTAAATTCCCAAATAACAATCCCGGCCGTAACCGAAACATTGAGCGAATGTTTGGTGCCGAATTGCGGAATTTCAATGCAGGAATCGCACCGGTTCATGACTTCCTGGTCGATTCCTTTGACTTCATTTCCGAAAATAATGGCATACTTTCCATTTTTAAGCGTGAGTTTTTCTAAGGAAATGCTGTTTTCAGCCTGTTCGACGGCTGCAATGTGATAATTTTGCTGTTTTAGTTCTCCGACGGCATCCAAGGTTTTTTCAAAATATTTCCAAGTAACGGAATCTTCTGCGCCTAAAGCCGTTTTGTGGATTTCAGCATGAGGCGGAGTTGCTGTAATTCCGCACAAATAAACCGCTTCAACCAGAAAAGCATCGGAAGTCCGGAAGACGGAACCGACATTATGAAGGCTTCTCACATTGTCCAAAACAACAACCAAAGGAATTTTTTTTGCTTGTTTAAATTCTGCTTGATTCAAACGTTTCAGTTCGGTGATTTTAAGTTTTCGCATTGTTAAAAGCGATTGCATAGAGTTTCATTTGTTTGAGCATCGATACCAAACCGTTGGAACGCGTGGGAGAGAGGTGTTCTCTCAATCCGATGTCATTGATAAAATGCAAATCCGCTGAAAGGATTTCATCGGGAGTATGTCCCGACAGCACCCGAATCAACAAGAAGACAATCCCTTTCACGATAACGGCATCGCTATCGCCTTGAAATACAATCTTCCCATCTGTCCAATCGGCTTGTAACCAAACCCGGCTTTGACAACCTTCGATGAGATTGTTAGACGTTTTATATTTGGGGTCCAAAGGTTGAAGTTCATTACCCATTTCGATGAGTAAAGCATATTTATCCATCCAATCTTCAAAAACGGAAAATTCTTCGATAATCTGTTCCTGAATTTCCTTAATTGTAGCCATCTTGAATTATTTTTCTTTATACAATACGTACAAAACCGTCTGACCGACAGCTTGTAAAGTTTTTTTATCCACGCTTTTCATCGAATCGTCCAACGTATGCCAATAAGAGGCAAAACCCTGTTCGGATTCCGGATTGGTTTGGATAATGTCGATGCAAGGAATTTTTCGATATTTCATTACCTGAAGGTGGTCATCTACAATGCCGCTTCCCGGCCGGTTGGGAAAATAGGCTTCATAACCGGTGGCTTGTGCGGCTTCCCAAACTTTTTTTACGACATGAGAGGCCTGTCGCGTAGATTCTTCTTCCTTGAAAAATAGCGCATTCGTACCGCTCACCATATCTAAAAGGATGCCGTATCGTGCATTGTAATTGAGAACATGCGGATTTTTCGCCCAATATTCGGAACCCATGCACCAATTGCCGTAATGTTTGTCCTTGACTGGAAAATCAGGTTTTCCCCAATCTTCTGCATCGAAAAAGATAATATCAATACCCACAGCCGGTTGAGAGGTTTGTACCTGACGGGCTATTTCCAGCAAAGCAGCGCAGGAGCCGGCGCCGTCGTTGGCTCCGTCGATAGGTGTATACCAATTCTTGCTGTCCTGGTCATGATCGGCATAAGGCCTTGAATCCCAATGCGCACAGAGAAGAATTCGGTTTTTGTTTTCCGGTTGAAAGGAACCAATGATATTTTTGATAGCAATCGGGGAATTATCCAAAAGATGCAAAGTCGCTTTCTGTTCGGTGACTGCGGCTCCGAATCGTCTTAATTCACCGGCTAAATAGTTTCCGCAGGAGTCATGAGCAGTTGTGCCGGGGACGCGCGGGCCGAATGAAACTTGCTTTTCGGTGTAAGAATAAGCGCTGTCGGCATTGAAAGCCGGGACTTTTATTTCGACGGTATTATTCGCTTGGGGAGCTTGTTTACAGGAAAAACTCATCAACATGCAGAATAAAATGAATGTTATATACTTTGACATATTGAATATTTTAGATTGAATGAAAATTTGTACAAAGGTAATTATTTTTTGACTTTTACAGCGTTCATCACGCGCATAAAATTTCCGCCCCAAATTTTAGCAATCGCTTCTTCCGAATAGCCACGCCGCAACAGTTCGAGCGTAATTTGAGGCATTTCGCCGGCATTTTTTAAACCGGTCAGTTCACCGCCGCCATCGAAATCGGAACCGATACCTACATGGTTGATTCCTGCTTTTTTCACAATGTAATCAATGTGATCGACCGCATCTTTGACGGTGGCTTTGCCGCTTTTCTTGATAAATCCCCTGTAAAGGCAAACCTGAATCACGCCGTCTTTTTCGGCAATGGCTTTCATCAGTTCGTCTGAGATATTGCGGGTATTGTTACACAAGGTTTTAACCGACGAATGGGAAGCAATGACCGGATATTTGCTCAATGCCAGTACATCGAACGAAGTTTTTTCGGAAGTATGGGAAATATCAACGATAATCCCCACCCGATTCATTTCTTTGACGGCTTTTTTCCCATATTCACTCAGGCCTTTATGTTCAGGCTTTCCTCTGTGAGAGTCGCAAATATCGTTGTGTTTGTTGTGACACAAGGTGATATATACTACGCCCATATCGGCGAGTTTTTGCAAATTGGCGAGGTCTTTCCCTATTCCGTAACCGTTTTCGACACCCAATAAGATGGCTTTTTTCCCTTCTTTTTTCAGCCGTTGCAAGTCGGCTACCGTTTTTGCCTGCCCTATCGTATTTTTGTTTTTATCAATTTGCTTGAGCAAGGTATTGAGAATGGAAAAAGTTTTATCGGCGGCTCTTTTCGATGCTTGCTCGGTACGAGCGCCTTGCGGCAAATAAGCAACCATCACCGCAGCGTCCACCATTCCTTTTTGCATTTTCGGGACATCTACTTTCAGCTCGTAATTTACCGGAATATTCTCTTCTGCTCCCAAATCTTCAGGATTGATTTTAAAAACCGGATTGGCTTTTCCGATATCGATACCGTATCTAAAAAACATCGGGGTATCGGTATGAGAATCAAGCGAAATGATTTTTTTATGGATTTCCTTGGCTCTCCCGAACAAAGCGGCTTCGCTAACCAAGTATTTGAAAGTATCGACCATAACAGCATCATTGGCCACAGCCATCGTTTCCGGATGCCATTGAACGCCCAGAATCGCTTTCCCTTCTTCCGACTCTATCGCTTCAACGATGCCGTCTTCGGAAAATGCAACGGCATTAAATTCCGGGGCAACGGCTTTTACCGCTTGGTGATGAAACGAATTAACCAACAAATCATTTTGTTTAACGATTTGATACAGTTTGGATTCGGAATCAATCCGTACCGAATGTGTAGCAACATCGCGCGCTTCTACTTGATTATGGGCGATTTTTGATTCGGGAACTTGCGAGGGTATATCTTGAATGAGTGTACCTCCGAAAGCGACGTTTATTACCTGATGTCCGCGGCAAATGCCCAAAACCGGCATTTGCCGTTCGGTTGCCAATTGAACCAATGCGAGGTCATATTGGTCCCGGTCGAGATTGTAATCGGTGACTGTCGGATGCAATTCTTCGCCAAACAGAGGAGAATACACATCGCCGCCACCGGATAATATTAAACCGTCGATATGGGAAACAATATCTTCCAGAATGGTTTTGTCGGTAGTAACCGGAATCAGGACAGGAGTTCCTCCCGCCTTGATTACTGCATTTGTGTATGCGTCGGCAAGGCAGGATTTATTTTCTATATAATTGGATGATATGCCGATAAGCATATTACACATCAATATTAGCGTAAGTAGCATTTTCTTCAATAAATTCGCGACGGGGACCCACATCTTCGCCCATAAGCATCGAGAAAACATTGTCGGCCGCAGCCGCATTTTCAATAGAAACCTGACGCAGGGTACGCATGGCGGGATCCATAGTCGTGTCCCAAAGTTGCTCGGCATTCATCTCACCCAAACCTTTGTAACGCTGTGTGGTTGCCTGACTTTCGTTACCGTCGGCATATTTATCGATAAATACTTGCCGCTGTTGGTCTGTCCAGCAATATTCCTCGGTTTTCCCTTTTTTCATCAGGTAAAGCGGAGGGGTCGCAATGTAAATATAGCCGTTTTCAATCATCGGACGCATGTGGCGGAAAAAGAAAGTCAGAATCAAAGTAGCGATATGACTTCCGTCCACGTCGGCATCGGTCATAATTACAACTTTGTGGTAACGCAGTTTGCTCATGTTCAGCTCTTTGGAATCTTCTTCCGTACCGATGGTTACTCCCAAAGCCGTGTACATATTGCGGATTTCTTCGCTTTCAAATACCTTATGAGTCATGGCTTTTTCGACGTTCAATATCTTTCCGCGCAAAGGCAGAATGGCTTGGAATTGGCGGTCGCGACCTTGTTTGGCTGTTCCGCCTGCCGAATCTCCTTCGACGAGGAAAATTTCGCATTTCTGGGGATCTTTGTCCGAGCAATCGGCTAATTTTCCGGGCAATCCGCCGCCGGATAAAGGCGATTTCCGTTGTACCATTTCGCGGGCTTTCCGGGCAGCTTGACGAGCGGTTGCGGCCAATATCACTTTTTCAACAATGAGCCGGGCTTCTTTCGGATGCTCTTCCAGAAAGTTTCCGAGAATTTCACTCACGGCAATATCCACAGCGCCAATAACTTCGTTATTACCTAATTTGGTTTTTGTTTGTCCCTCAAACTGAGGCTCCTGCACTTTGATTGAGATAACGGCGGTCAAGCCTTCGCGGAAATCGTCGCCGTTGATTTCCACTTTTACTTTTTCCAGCATTTTGGATTCTTCGGCGTATTTTTTCAAGGTACGGGTCAATCCGCGACGGAAACCAGCCAAGTGCGTACCGCCTTCTATCGTGTTAATATCGTTGACATAAGAATATACATTTTCGTTGTAAGAAGTATTGTAAGTCATCGCAACTTCCACCGGAATTCCTTGTTTTTCAGTGACAATGTGAATAACATCCGGAATCAACGGTTCTTTGTTGGCGTCAATATATTTGACAAATTCTTTCAAACCTTCTTCCGAATAAAAATTTTCCTGTTTGTAAGTTCCGTTTTCTTTGACTACTCTTTTATCGGTCAACCGGATGTTGACTCCGGTATTCAGATATGCCAGTTCGCGCAATCGTTTAGCGAGAATATCGTATTTGTATTCGGTTACGCTAAAAATAATTGAATCGGGTTTGAACGTGATAATTGTACCCCGGTCGGTCGTTTCGCCTATCGCTTTGACTTCCGTCAACGGTTTTCCGCAGGAGTATTCCTGTTCGTAAATTTTTCCATCCCTGTAAACCTCAACTCTCAAATGTATGGACAAGGCATTGACGCAAGATACGCC
>BNTV01000141.1 GCA_025996865.1 Bacteroidia bacterium | reverse complement strand
TTTGTGGGGAACATACAGCGGCCCAAACGATTTCACAGTCCACCGGTAAGCATCATCAAAGGGAAAACAATTAAAAATTCCCGGATCGATATTTTCTGCCGGAACTTGAGAAAAATGATACTGATTTCCGTAATTGCCCAGCGTATCCGGACAGTTTTTTACTTGGTATATTCCGTTTTCTATATAAAAAGTATCGCCCGGAATCGCTACGCAACGTTTGATGTAATAGACATTCAAATCCCAACCCAAGTTATACCAGTCGGTATAAGGAAAATTAAAAACAATCACATCGTTTCGCTTCACTTTTGAAAATCCTTTGACTCGAAACGTTTCAAATTTACCGCCTTTCATGAAATTGAAATTTTTGGGAATCCGTGCTCCGTAAGCCAATTTGTTGACAATAATAAAATCGCCCGGCACGATAGCAGGCTCCATTGAGGGAGTGGGAATCGTGACTGACATGAAAACAAAAATACGCAAAAAGATTGCCAACAAAATGGCAATTCCGAAGATTTTCAGCCAAAAGCATATCTCTTTGAAAAAAGATCTCCATGAGTATTTTATGTTTTTGCTTTTCATCTTACGTCTTCTTTTACAATTGGGTTACCTAACTTATAAGTATCCAATACCATTTGTTTAATCGGACGAACCTGTCCAACGTAAACAGACGGTAGCAACATCATTATCGGCAACCATATAGACGATAAGGGTGCGACTGACCGGCTCTTGACGGAAGTTTTCTCCTTCTTCACAAGAGAACAAGATAACGGAAAATAGGATAACAAATAGTATTTTATTCATTTTCTAAATTTTCTTTAGATTCATCTGTTTTATTTATTGTATTATTCATGAGGGTATAACCAAAAGCAAGCCCACCTATTACCCACAGAGGTATCCCTATCCATATCGCTGACATGGTTATCTTCTCTCCATTAAATAAAGGGAAGAAAATTACCGTTGACAGATACATAAAAGCACCCCACAACAATCCGGATCTAATCCATTTATTGCTTTTATATGTTTTCAACCTATTTTTAATAGATAATTTCCGAAATCTGTTGAGTTGTTTTTTTATCATTTTTCTTTATTGTATTTCATGAGTTGTTGTTATCAAAATCTACTCCAATTGTCGAAACAATCAGAGTAGATTAAAAAAATAAAATTCACATTTTTTTTCCGATAGATTTTCTTTGTAACAGAATTATTCTTGTTTTTTATATCGGAAAATATTTTTTTATTTATCTGTATGCTGATGATTTCCTGTTTCCCGTTCTTCCCATCCGCTTTTGCCTTCGTCCATATAAATTTCGACGAGAGTTTTAGAAACGCGGTCATCAACTTCTTCTTCTAATCTTACACGCAAAGGATTGGTCAGGCGTTTTGTCCATTCAAGAACAGCTTTATACGGGGTTTCTTTGTCTATCTGATATACGAGGTAAGCCCATTTTTCATGGAACATGCTGCCTTTTTTGGCAGGTATTACCTGTTGCATATTCGATGCAAGGAAACTTAGTGAGAGTGCTCGGGTCCAGTAAATCCACGGACCGCCGGTGATGTAGAAGTATGGATTCAGCACACTGGTACGCGATTCAAGCGAAGCGTTGGCGTATTCAAGGTTGATGCCGGCAAAACCGATTCCCGTCTTTTCGTTATAGAAGGTAATCCATGGCAGGTCGGCTTCCATTTTCAGATCGGTAAGGTCGGCCATATTCAGCACATCATAAGTCATTACCTTGTCGCGGACAACGTCATACCATGCCGCATGTGTAATCAATTCTCTTTTAAGTACTATTTCAGCATTTCTGAGAGCAAGGGTTTGAACAGTTTCGTTGATTCTCATGTCGGTTGTTGAGAAGAAGTAGGGTACACCCGGAAAAAATTCATACCGGACGGAGGCGTCAACTTCCGGCATATTGCGTAAATGTCCCCAGAACTCACCAGTTGCAAGTACCGGACCTGATATGGAATACATATTCTGTTCTAACTTCCAATCGGCTGTGTGCGTCCATGCTCTCGGCGGCACGTAAATACCCGGATTCCAGTGGATGGCGCCATTGGTTTCCATGCGATGAAATAATGGATTTCCGGCATTGGGTTTAAATGTTATTTCGTCGATATGACCGGAGTTAGGGTGCAAAACTATGTTTAGATAATCATTGTCTATTGTCAGACCGGGCAGTTCTCCCTGGACCTGAAGATCTGTACGATACGATTTTGTCAATGCTTTCGGGTTGTTGTAATAAATCAGAAAGACCTTGCTTGTTTTTGCCGGTACATCGGCAAGGAAGGCAACTTTACATGTAACAGTCGGCATCCAGAGAGGAATATGTCTTTGCGGCTGACCTTCTTCCAAAGGATTCAAGCTGTCTTCGACTGCATATTTCTGAATCTCAAACACCTGACAAGGTACCTCGGTCAGACTGTAGTCTTGGGGATTTACGGCTACCACACGGATTTCACGTTTCAGGTCTGTTAGCTCATCGGGATAGAACGGCAATAATACTTCGACCGGCTCTTTTTTTCGCTCTATACCGGCAGTTTCACTCAATACCACGGATTTATAGGCTTTCCATGCAGGTTCGAACGTGGCGACTTTTTCCGGAGCCTTTACTTCGACGGTAGCCGAGATGATTTCATCATTGGGCGAAGGTTTGACCGATTTTTTCATTCTGACTTTTATCTCAATCTTATAGGTCTTCCCGGATTCCCATTTCACCCATGCAGTAATTAAAGGTTTTTTATACAACGTATTGTCCTGTGAAAGGGCATATCCTGAAGGTGGACGATGTATAAAGCCCGGCTTGTCGATTTCTTCCACTACATCACCCTTGTACAGGTTAACGAATCTCAAGGTTTTACCGTTGACGACAGCTTCCAGTTCAATCATTGATGATTCGGGCAATTCCAAATCTGCCTTGAAATGATAAAATGGGATTGCCGGATGCGGATAACCAAGTTCAATATGGTTTATCTTGAGCGTTTTCGGAGTTCCTTTTGCCTGAGTCGAAACGGCAACTCCCCAAAAACATAACATTGTTAAAAAAATTAAATTTTTCATGTCATTTTATTTTAAAATAGTGATTAAGTTCCTGTTTTTCAACTCACCCAGCGCTTTTTGCCAATTTCCCGCATCTGCCCACATATAATAGGAGAAATAGGAGGTAGTCCTCATAAACAAAGGTGTCCACGGTTGAAATTCTGCATAGAAATGATGTGCGTCCGGATTGGAGGGATGATTCATCCATAAATGAAGAAAAACAGGTCGTGTAACCGGAAAAGCGCCAACGAACGCTATATCCTCCCGTGTATCGTAACCGGCATTCCACCCTTCTACAATATCTAACTTTTTGCCGTAATAACGGTCGGTTCTCATGCGGTATTCCTGCAATCCGTCCTTTTCGGGAATGATAAATTTGTCTTCGGTACCGTGTACTTTTCCTATTTCCAGAATAGGCTGGGGACCGATTACATTCAATTCCGGATTTATCATTTTCATGGCGAAGCGCACTTCAAGCAATGGAGTATTGCCGTAGAGAGTATAGGTTTTCTCTATGAAGTTTCCATAGTAGTCGGCAGTCATATATAAACGTACATATTCTCCTTCACGTTTTTCTACGACCGCATCATAAACTTTATGCGTTTCCAAGCTTGGCTGACCGAGAAAATCCTCAAAGCCACCATAAGGATAAAATCCGCGTTCACGATAGGCACGACGGTCGTCATCGGCTTTTTCAGGCCAAAGTTTGAATAACACGTTATCGTTTTTCTTTTTTACAATGTACTCAATTACACGCGCTCCGGTTGTGAGCAGAGTAATCTTCACCTGTTCGTTTTCCATCACGTATTCGCTTATGCCATCTCCATTGAGGTCTATGTCTTCGATTTTGGCAAAACCGGACGGGGTTTCCACGCCAAGTTGAGTTTTTACATTAAATCCAAGGGCGGAAGTAGTAACAAAGTAATTCCCTGCCGGCAGTTGCAAATCAAATTCCGTATCGCAGTAGTTACCTGTTGCAACTCCGACTTTTTTTTCGGCTTCAAAAACCGGTTCGGACGGTTCCTTTATTCCTGCAACGCTTATTTTTACAGGGATAGAATCTTGTGCTGTAAAATTATGGATGCTAACAGGGAATTTAATACCTGACGAAGTACCGTAGAGCAGTTCGTGAACAGAAACCGCAGGAGGCAGTTCAAGCATGGCAAGGGTCGATTTTGAGGAGAGATTGCCCCAATCGTAAGTGAATGCAATCACATTGCGACGATTCATCGCTTCAGCCTTGGGTTCGATATCGAAAGCAAATGTTTTGGATGCTCCCGCAGGAAGGTTGAGCGTCGGATTTTTTTCTCCTTTCATGGATAATTGTTCCGGCAGATTCACGTTCAACTTTCCTTTAATAGAATGGTCATAAGTATTTGTTACCGTCAGCAATATTTGATTTCCATGCGTTTCGGTTTCAAGGTCAACACGATCTCCGAAATAGTTTTCGAGATAAACCCTGTCGAGGAACATCAATTGAAGGGCGTTTCGGTAGAGTTCCGCACCCATCATGAATCCTCCTTCGGTAATGGCTACGGATTGGCGATTCATGATTGCATCCCAAAGTTGCACTTTGTTGAAAGGCTGACCTTTTTTGTTGAAAAGCACCATGTGTGAAGTCGCACCTGTCAGCAGGTCGCCTGTCTGAATGACAAAAGGTTTGTCTTCATCATTTATTTGGCGAGCATTACCGGGGTTGGCGTAATAACCGCTGTATGGAAGTTTGTCGGCAGCTTTGTCATCGACTTGACGGAAAACATATCCGTTTTTCCTTTTGGCATATTCAATCCAATCCTGTGGGGTAAACATCAGTTGTACTTGCAGGTCATCGTAATCAGAGCAGTTGTAAACAGGCGGAAATCCTGCGTCGGCAACGATCGGCAATCCGCTTTCGGTTACCCAGCCGTCTATTTCCTTTTTCGCCAGAAATTCCATATAGCCGTCGAAAATGAACCACGAATTACCTTCATTCAGGCCTTTTCCAATTACATCTATGGGTGTACCCGGCGTACAGGTTACGCTTTTTATCAGGGTCTGAGCGCCGAACCAACCTCTTTTAAGGTCGTATTCGGAGATAAGTCTGAGTGTGTTTTCGAGAAGCGTGCGAAAGCCTGCAAGCTGTTTCTTTGAAGTTCCGACTACTGCGTACAACGTCCGGTTACCGTTTTTCAAGACAAAGGCGCTAATATTTGAATACCCGTTCGCCTTGGTCTGATGGCTCGTTTTATTTTCCTGAAAAATGCTTTCAGCCTTTTCCAATAATTTTTTTCCTGTTTCGGATGTTGCATCCGCATAGACCAATATGTCGCCTTGACGGAGGACGGCAGTCATATTTTCTATCGACGGATTATCCAACGAACTGTATTCCGTATCCCTTGTCAGCAATGCATTTACGAATCCTTCATGCACACGGAGACCGGGAATGAGGAGGGCTTCTGCCACATCTGCTTTTGCCTGACGAATAATGGCATTTATATCGTTGATATTAAGGCGAAAAAGATTTCCGTAGCGGTAACGTTGCTGATATACATCCTGCCAATACAATGTATAACCGTTGAATTTATAATCGTTAGAGATTGCGACGGAAGAATTTACCTCATTCCTGTCCGGGGAAAAACGGTCGAGTGAGTTCTTCCTTGAGCAGGAAGAGGTAATTAAGCAAATTATTATAAAAAATGTCAGTTTTTTCATGTGTGATTAATTTGTTTTTTTAATTTTGCTTTTTTTCGGGGAACAGTTTACTGCGCAAGACTTGTTCTATCCATTGTACATGATTTGCGTTGGGAGTAAAATCCTCTGAAACCATGGTTACGTTAAATTCTTTAAGAAGGTTCATAAATTCCGTGAGCGCCTTTTCCGGATCACCGGGAAGAGTTACAGGCGAGGTGACGTTTTGATTTTCATATTCCATAAATCGTTCATTTTCAAGCAATAGCATGAATTTTAGCGGTATTTCTTCACGACGAAGGCGATTGCGCAATGTTTCGTCTTTAGTCACATCAAGCGCTTGTTTCATCAGGGAAGCGGCTTCGGCGTAAACCGGAACAGTGAGCCAATCGGCTGTATGTCCCATGTAGCAACGTAGATAAACTCCCGATTCCTTGGTTCTGTTGGTAAGCAAATCCCAGTATTTACGCAGATATGGAGCCGCTTTTTTTCCGTAATAACCGGTTAGAAATTCGTCGATAAGCTGATTTTCATCAAGATCAGGATTCCACATCAGGCGGGAAATGACCCAGTTTTTCATTCTTACAAAATCACCGGCATCACAATAGAAGTCGCCCTGTTCAAAAAGTCCAATCGTATTGTTTTTTATAAAGAAGCGAATGTCCGATGCAAGCGTATGGATATTGGGATGAGGGAGCATAGATGAAGAGAAGTTGGTTACGTAGTTCCATATAAAGAGATGGTCGGCTATCTTGCTCCACGCCTCTATGTCTTCGCGGAACGCTTTGTTTTGTTCACCTTCACCCAAAGGTTGGGAAAACGAACATTCGATACTACAAAGGCGAACGACTACATTTTTGCGTGGTTTGACCTTTTGTGGCGCTTTGCGTGTGTATTGATAGGCAAGCGTTTCTACCCAGAGTTCAGGAAATTCTTTTTCAATTTCTTCAGCTACGCTGTTGACGAACCTGATAAGCGGTCCCGATTCGCCTCCTTCTTCTTTTACGATTGCCTGACATTTTTCACATTGACAAGCTCCATGACAGTCATTCTGACTTATGGAAATAAAATCCATTTCAGGATGGTTGCGAAGCGTATCAATTGCATTTTTGATAAATTCCTTGCGCATCGCGTCGTTGGTTAGACAGAGTTGAGCGTTCTGGTAAGTGCGTTTACCGTTGATAAGGCTGTACCATTCCGGATGTTTGTTGAAATATTGTTGTGGAGGCAAAATGGGATAAAATGAATGTACAAAATATTGAAACTTGTGGAAGTCTCCGTATTCGGGAGTTATATTTGAAAAGTAGCCATTACACTTCATTCTTGTTGCGAAATCCTCACCGTTGAATGCGTCCTTGTAGTATGCTTCTCTATAAATCAGATGAGGAGCGTGTTTTATATGCAAAGCAGGTATTTTTAATTTTTTCTGCTTGGGAATGAACGATTCGGTCGAAGTCCACCATCGCACTCCGGCTGCTTCTTCAAGGAAAGTATTTACGGCATAGAGCGTCCCTCTTATCGGATGACCTGTCAGTACGATATTTTCCCCTATGGTTTCGATCACAATACCATCGTAGGGAAGTTTATCCGTATCCACATCGGGCAGCAATGTTTTTGCACGCGCCGAATTCCCGACAACAATCTGCGGTTTCGCATTGTCGGCTTTTGATTCGCCTGTAATAGTAAAGTCTGCTCCGGTAATCTCGTCCAGATGTTTCTTAAGTTCCTTTGCAGCAGTCAATTCGACCAATGAAGGATTATCCGGCAAAACGATCGAATATTTTGCCTTTCCGCTACCCGAAAGCGTCAGTTGAGCTGATTGAGTACAATTGACTGTCAAGAATGCCGTGCAAATGGTAAAAAGAAAGAGAGATTTTTTTTTTACTTTAATCATTATGTTTAAAAAAAAGTTGTTCATATTTATGTATTTAAGTTTGTTTTTTTTGGGAATTTTCCGGTTTACAAAGTTACTCTATACGGAAGAATACATCCAATTCCGCTAAATTCATCAATTTAGTACCTGCCCCTCCTATGGCTGTATTATAAACAGGCGCCGAAATACATTCAACACCGGTAATCCGCACATAGCGGGCGTTGGTAACGGGTGTTTCAAAAATACGCTCATAATAATACATGCCATTGTCGTAATCAAATTCTCCGATAACAGTCCAGACTGTATTGTCAAGGCTACCTTCAAATTTGATTTTGGTTGGCGCACGAGGGTCTGCACGACCGTTTGTTTGCTGATACGATGGCCATATCCCAAATCCTGAAACAGGGACTTCATAACCAAGGTCAATGCTTGCGTATTCGGGATAATTATTGTCGGTCAGCCACATATTCGCCGGATTCCCATCATAGAAATTGGATGCGGCATTACTTGCGTTCTGTGTTGAATAATTCACCACTTTTCCAATCTTTTTATCAACCATAAGTGACGATTCCGGTATTACGGCAGGGATTATAGTATCAAGCCATTGGTTGTCGGGGCTGTAATAGGTGATGCGTTTGAACGTTGTACCTTGTTTATAGTCTTCGATTTGTGTAAATATAGTTTCATTCGCTATAAAAATGCGTTTTTCTTTGTTGAGAGTATCGGTGTAAATCAGGTAAGTAAAACGCGCTCCGTTGATGCCATCCAGATTGTGCCATTCTATCGACAAATCGTTATTAAAACTTGTACTCTTGGTCTTTATTCCGCGATGCACAAGATTTGCAAAATAACTATCACCCACTGTGTGGGTAATCAGTTCGACAGGATTGGAAGAGTCTCCGTCTTTATTGAAAGACTTCACAAACAGAGAATACTGACCTTCCGGCAAATTGATTATTTGTTGGATGGAACTTGTTTCACCAATGTTTATCATGACAGAGTCCTGATAATCGTTCCAGTAAACTCCTACTTTGGTAGTTGTGGCGTCGGCAATGCTGAATATTAATTCCAGACGGTTAAGACCCACGCGGGCTTTCAAGCCGGATACGGCTCCCAGATAGGTAATACCACCTTCTACTACATATTCCCTGAACATTATGTCCTGATCTTTACAGGAAAATAATGTCATAAAAGCGAATGCAATCGAGATTATTGTGGACTTCCGCCAATTTGTATGAAAGAATTTATTAATGGGTTTCATTTTTTTTATTTTTAAGATTACAGATTACAACTATTTTATTATTTCACCATAAATAGTAAGTTCGTCGATAGAATAATCATCACGGTTATCCCATATTCTCAGGATTTTATAGCGTATTATTCTGACGGGAAAATAGGGATCCGGCTGATCGATCGATGGATTTACGTCGAAATTTTCGCCACCCGGCCATAGAAATGCGTTGTCTTCCGGTGTAAATACAGCGGGGTCTTCACCTGATGGTTTCCACGACGAGAACTTTCCTAACAGTTGCCATTCGCTACCGTTCAGGTCGTCTCCGGGATTTGTAGAGGCAGTACCGTAAACTTCAAAAGAACGTGGGTATGCTCTGTTCCACGCCCACCACAGAACAAAATTGAATCGTGAGATTTTTGCCGTAACTCCCAGATCAATTGTAAACAAACTCGGCAGTGGACGGGTCTCCGGTATGAAAGTGTTGCCCCATCCATTAACCGGACAGACGACACCGTCGAACAATCCGGCAAAGCGATATCCCCAATAATTATTTTCTAAAGTATTTTGAAAATCCGAAGGTAATTTATTTTCTTTCCACAAAGTTTTATCTAATCTTTCCTCAAACATCGGGGTCAACTCATACTCCTTGGTTTCGGTCTTGTTTCCCCATCGGTCCATCAGATAAACATAAAACTTGGCTGATTTTGCCGGTAAATCCCTGATTGTAAATATGGCATTGGGGTTATCAATTACAAATGACTGTAAGAATACAGGTTCGCCTGTATTCGCTGTATCTGCCATCAATACTGCTTTGAGAGGCGCTTTATGCGGATTGCTGAAACGGCCTTCTACTCCTCCGAAAGTGGCTATCATTGTCAGGGAAGGAAAAGACTCTGCAATTGGAGGAACAAGCGGAGATACGGTTATCGTAACCGGATCTGATTCCTTTTCGTTTTTACCTACCGAATAAAGTTTTACGGGGTAATTTCCTGCATCATGGAAACCTTCGAGTGACAGCGTGTCCACGAAACGGGAGGACTGCGCCTGCCGTACCACGCCGGGAGAAGATTCATATACAGCCTTTATATACAGAAGATTGTCATCATACGGAACTTCGTACTTCAATACTGATTTACCCGCCAGATTTTCCACTGTGATACTGTTTGTGTTGATCAAGGCTGGCGCCGGAGCATTTTCATCATAGTATATCAGATTCTCTGCTTCCTTACAGGAAAATAACATTGTAACCATTATTACAATGATTGGTATATTACCAAGATTATTATTGATCTTATTTTTCATAACTTTTAATTTTTAACTTTTAACTTTTAGTTTTCCTACCATCCCAAACTCTGCACTAAATTGGAGTTTCTCGTCAATTCACCTTCCGAAATGGGCCAGAAATAATCTTTTATACCAAATTTCTGGTTAAAAATGCTCAGCGGCTTATATTTGTCCACTTTGTCCAATTGAGACAGATTCCATCCCTGTATGGGTTTATTCAAGACTTCACGGGCCGTTTTCCATCGGCGCAAATCCCAAAATCGTATGCCTTCCAAAGACAGTTCTATCAATCTTTCATGCCGGATAATCTCCCGGAGGCCGTCTTGGGTGTTATATTTATTAGAATTTTTCGAATGTAATCTCCAGGCTTCTGCTATGGGTTGTAACCCCGCCCTTTCACGTACGAGGTCTGCATATTTCATCGCTTCCCGACGCGCTGCCTGACTGTCTTCGGCTTCGTTAAGCGCTTCGGCATAAGAAAGCAACAATTCCGCCAGTCTGTACTTGGGCCAGATATAGTTGTAAACACTGAGTTGCAGACTGGCAGGCTGAAGCGTTTGATAATGTATCCATTTTTTAGGCAAATACCCTGTCGGTTCGTTCAAAGCAGCATCTCCGTATGATGTTGCTCCGGAATCATCCTGATAAATCCACAGGTCGCTCGGTTTTTTATCGTCATACGAACCTGAGCCATACCATATTCCCTGTGGAAATCCAAGCCATGCATAAAATCGCGGCTCGCGATTGAAATTAAGTCGGGATGTTTCACCTCCGGGACGGATGTAAAGAGCGTCCTTCTGAGTTGCCCGCCACAATGTATATCGGGTGTTGTAGTCCCATTCATTGTCCTCTTCTATGGGAACGCCGTTTTCGGAATAAAACATTTCCGCTATTTGAAGTGGAATTGAAAAGACTCGAGCCATCTGGGGCTGACCTTGGAACATCGGATTCAACTCAGGCAGAACACGGTGTTGCAACACTGACACCCATGCACGTGTATCAGCCCATATAACCTCGTTGTTCCATTCTTCACAAAATGCTTGACGAAGCGACATCTGTGTCATTATCGTATCGCTCAGATTATATTTGGGGTCTCCGGGAAAAACGTAAAGTTTCATACCGAGAGAGTCCATGCAAACCCTTATGGCTTCACGGCAGGATTCGGCTGCCCGCTGCCATTTTGCTGCCCGCTTCGTTTCATCCTGTGGAAAGAGTTGTGTCCCGTCTCTGTTTTTCATTGTCGCAAATTCAGCATTGCAAT
>BNTV01000140.1 GCA_025996865.1 Bacteroidia bacterium | reverse complement strand
CAGAAAAACGATATGTTTTTCAAAGAACGAACAGATACACGACAATGTTATTGGAATCTATATCGAAAGGTATTATTATAAAACAGGAACTTATGGAAATAATGTATTCTGATAATTTAGGACACTATCTACCTGTTTATTATGAATATGCTTTTAACAAAGAACATAAGGGTGAAACTAAAATTATTTTCGACAGTTTAAAAAATACATTGATTTGTAATATATCTCTGGAAAGTGATTGTGCAAACCAGAAATATCATCATCAGTTTAAATATTCAAGGATTCCCAATTCAGATAAAAAATATATTTTTCCTATCACCAATATAACATTGGAAATGAAAGATGTAATAAATCTATATTTTGAGGGGTGGATTATCAATCGCTTTTCCAACAAATACCCTTGTTTTCTATTTTGAGGAAAAAAGTAAAGGATATTGTAAATTCGACATTGTCTTTTTTAAAGATTTCCCTCGATATGTACGGTACATTACAAGTTTTTTAATGATAGTTCTAATGATTGGAATTAACTTTAATCTTCTGCCTTGGTTTTGGAAAAAATTAAAAGAGGCGATAGTAAAATGAATGAAATAAATGATATTACCAATAGAATTAAAAAATCAAGTATTCTACTTTTTGGTAGGGTAAGATATTTGCTTAGGCAAGAAAAATAAATAACTTATAGTAGTTTTTAAAAAATAAATATTATCTTTGTAGAAAAATAGCAAAGATGAAAAAAGAAGATTTCATATACGAGATAGACAAACACGAGAAGTTTTTCTACTCACAGTTATCCGAGCACGGGAAACGTCTATATGCAGGCTTAGAGGCAATGAAAGGTGGCTATTATGGTGTTAGAGAAGTTTCTCAAAGATTTGATATACATATACATACGGTAAGACGCGGCAAAAATGAGTTGTTGCAAGAAGTAGTTCCATCCACAAAAAAAATTCGCAAAAAGGGCGGTGGTAGAAAAAAAAACGGCATTAATAAGCAACTTGCTTGAGGTATTATTGCTTGTTTTGAATACATATACGGCAGGTAGTCCAATGTGCGATAATGTTTTATGGACAAATTTGACTCTCAAACAGATTCAAGAAAAATTAAAAATCCATTGCATAGAAGTAAGTTGTCCGCTGATAAAACGATTATTAAAAACCTGCCATTATGTAAAACGCAAGATGCGCAAATGCAAGACCCTGAAAGAGGTTGAAAATCGGAATGAACAATTTGAACACATTGCACAATTAAAACAGCAATTTATAGATAATCAACTACCTGTATTAAGCATTGATACAAAGAAGAAAGAAATGACAGGCAATTTCTTTCGTGAAGGAACAAATTTATGTACCCAAGCGCAAGAGGTTAACGACCATGATTTTAACAGTTTTGCAGAAGGAGTTGTAGTGCCACACGGCACATACGATATTGCAAAAAATATTTGTTATTTGAATCTTGGCACCAATAAAGATACGGCTGAATTTGCTGTTGATAATATTGCACACAATTGGAACGAATATATCAAAAAAGATTATCCCAACGCAAAAAAGATGTTGATACGCCTTTGGCTGAACGGATTAATATCTATTCCATGACAGGAAAACTATTGTACAACATAGAGAAACCGGCAGGCAAAATCTCCTTTGCCGTCAACCGTCCCGAACGGATATTGATTGTAAAAGGAAGTTCCGGTTGGGTACAAAAGGTAATACTTTAAGCGTATTCCGAGTCTCTATAAATAACAAGAGGCTGTCTCAAAAGGTTTTTTATTTTTTTCTTAAAACAAAAACATTGGAAGGTTTATAAGTAGAATATCATTAGCTAATTGATTATTATTTAAAAGAAATGATAAATAGACATTATTTTTCGTAATGTCCACGAATGGAAAGAATAGTTACCTCTTGTTGTTCTTCATTTATTTGGTAAATTATCCGATGTTCCGAATTTATTCTGCGCGACCATCTTCCGGATAAATCATATTTCAATAATTCAGGCTTTCCAATTCCTTCATACGGATTTTCCTTTATGGCATCTAAAAGAGATACTATCTTTTTTTGAATTTTGTTATTTCCGGAATGGCTGAAATAATCAAAATCATCTTGTACGGATTCTTTGAATTTTATTTCCATAGACTATGATAGTCTATGGAAACAGAATCTTCTTTTTCTCTTGCTTTTATTTTCGATACAAATTTGGGATTATAAGGCGATTCCTCTACCTCAATTCCCTTTATAGATAAAAATTCACGAAATTCAGCACCGTATTTTTTTAAATCAACATGAGCAAAAATAGGTATCCCTTTATTATTCCGCTCAATACATACTCCTAATGTTCGCTCCATAATTGTAATTTTATGTTGCAAAATTAATGCTTTTATTTTTGAATTGCAAATTTGAATACTTTAAGCGTATTCCGAGTCTCTATAAATAACAAGAGGCTGTCTCAAAAGGTTTTTTATTTTTTTCTTAAAACAAAAACATTGGAAGGTTTATATGCCTGAATGTTTAAATATCCTTTAAAATCTTTGATGTTATTTGTTATAAAGTTTTTCCATTTCATAGAATACAAAACTTTTAGGCAATTCACATCAGCAGGTTTACCAATAAAACTACCTATCAAAACATTTGTATCAATATAAATATTATTCGTAGAAGTTTTTTCTTCACTCATAAAATAACGCTTTTATATCTTTGCCGTTCAGCGGGTGTTAGCAAATCAATGGGGTTTATTATTTATGTTATTAAACATAAACACTAAAAAACACAAAAATTTGTATGCTATTTTAAATTTTTATCTCTATATTTGCAGTAACTTTATCGCTAAAGGTAATTAAAAAAAAGATCATGGGCGTACTATTGAAAGACATCGCAAAAGAATTAGGACTTACATCAACAACCGTATCGTGGGTGCACAGCAAAATGATATTGCCATGCACATTGAAATTGAAATAAGTTTTTTCTGCTTTATTTACTTAATCGATAAAGTAAAAATAAAGTGGAAATAAAGTAAAACAAGAAAATAAACAAAAAATAAATATTTGGTACAGATGAAAAAACAAACAAAAAACAGACCGCTTTATTCAAGTGATTTTCGATAAAAATATTATACATTATTATACACTTTAATCTAATTTGATATGAGAAAGAAAATTTTTAATGGAATCAGCACGCTCGTTTTGCTGACAGTAGTAATGATTGGAAGTTTCCAATGTACACCGGAGAAAACATCCAAAGCGCATTACAATGCCGATGGCGTTCAAACGGAATTTCTAAACCGCGGCGTGGTAGCTTTCACCCGTGCCGACTCGTCGATCTATATCGGCTGGCGGCTGTTGGAAGACGACCCGGCAGACATTGCGTTCAACGTCTATCGCAAGTTGATTGGCGCCGTACCCGACAATGATTATGTGAAAGTGAACCGCGAACCCATTACCTCCTCGACCAACTACGTGGACAAGGGCAGCGATTATTTCTATCTGGAAGGCAACACGCCTAAAATCCACGAGGCGCACATGTACAAAGTGACCCAAATAGTCAACGGCAGGGAAGAAGAAGTGCCGGGCGGCGAAACGTATGTATTCTTCAGCCTTGGGGATAAAAACTACCGCTCGATTCTGCTGGAAGACGTTCACAAGGGTGTCCAAGAAATCGGCATCGGCGACCTGGACGGCGATGGCGCGTATGATTTTGTGGTGCTCCGGGATGCGTTGGTTGGTGTGGACCCGGGCACTTGCGAGACTTGCTGGTCTCGCAGCCGAGACACGTATCAATTAGAGGCATACAGTTCGGAAGGTAAATTCCTGTGGCGTTACGACATGGGCTGGGCGATTGAAACAGGTGGCTGGCTTGCTCCTTTCATGGTATATGACCTGGATGGCGACGGCAAAGCGGAAGTTTATACCAAAGCAGGCGAAGGCGACCCGCGTTCTCCGGACGGACGGGTACTGACCGGTCCCGAATATCTGGTGAAAATTGACGGAATGACAGGGAAAATCGTTCAAAAAAGAGACTGGATTCCCAGAAACATTGAAAAGCAACGGAGCTACGACTGGACAAGCCGCAATTTCCTTGGGATAGCCTATCTGGACGGTAAAAAACCGAGCCTCATCATGCAACGGGGGAATTACGGGCTTATCAAGATCGAAGCCTTAGACAAAAATCTGAACAGGGAATGGTATTTTGAAAGCAGCGGCGAAAACGAAAAATACTGGGGAAACGGCGGACACAACATCCGTGTAGCTGACATCGACGAAGACGGAAAAGACGAACTCGTCCCCGGCCCGTTTGCCATTGACCATGACGGAAAAGGCCTGTGGTGCCTCGGCCTGTTCCACAACGACGGCAGCGAAGTGACCGACATTGACCCCGAACGTCCCGGTTTGGAAATTTTCTACAACATTGAGACCGGTATTCCCCGCAACGGTCTCTGCCTCGTGGATGCAGCCACCGGCGAATACATCATGGAGTACGACAAGCAGACCTGGCATATACACGGTCAGGCCACCATCGGTGATTGGGACCCGGCACATCCCGGCATGGAATGTTATGCAAGACCGGAAAAAGACGTTGACCCGACGCATCCGTTCCTCTTCTCAGCCAAAGGCGAAAGACTTTCGGACTCGTTCTTCATACCCGGCATCCTCGTCTATTGGGACGACGACGACTATAAAGAATTTCTTGGCGGAGGCAAAGTCTTCAAGTTTGGCGGCGATACGCTGTCACGAGGCATCCAAGGAAGCTACGGAGACTATATCATAGACCTGTTTGGCGACTGGCGCGAAGAAATCATCACCAGGTTTCCGGGAGAAATCCGTATTTATTCCTCTACGCTACCCGCTTCTAACAAGAAGGTTACGTTGATGCAAGACCATCAATACCGGATGCATGTGGCATCCTTTTCAGCAGGTTACATCACTCCACCTCAAATGGGACTGCAGAAAAATTCATTGAGAAAATATACAAACAAATGAATACTCATCTATTATTGTCACGTACTTTTATCACTTACTGAACAATTTTTAATAATTTGTTAATTTAATCTTATAAAAAATGAGAAATGTAAAAGAAAGTATTTTAAGAATCAGGCAAGGGTTATTATGCCTCCTGTGTGTGTGCTGTTGTTCCTTCTCCGCCTTTGCGCAGGGAGGGAAAACCATTTCAGGCAATGTTACCGACGGCAAAGGCGAAGCCATTATAGGCGCAAGTGTTGCAGTAAAAGGAACAATAACAGGGACGGTTACGGATGCGAACGGTAATTTCAATCTTACTGCTGGTACCGACGCCGTATTGTTAATCAGCTACCTTGGCTTCAAAACGCAGGAAGTGGCGGTAGGCAACCAAACGAAGATCGCTGTCACACTGAGTGAAGACTTCAAAACACTGGATGAAGTGTTAGTCGTTGGGTATGGCACCCAGAAGAAAGCCACGCTCACCGGCGCTGTTTCTCAGGTGAAAGGTGGTGAATTGATTACCACCAAAAATGAGAATGTCGTCAACATGCTGACCGGTAAGTTGGCCGGAGTACGCAGTATCCAGCGGACTTCCGAACCGGGCGCTTTCTACACGCAATTAGATATACGCGGTATGGGAACACCGTTAATTATCATTGATGGTATTCCCCGCGACGAAGCCTCGTTTCAACGTATTGACCCGAATGACATCGAAAGTATTTCAGTGTTAAAAGATGCAACTGCCGCAATTTACGGTGTACGCTCTGCCAATGGAGTATTCCTTGTAACTACGCGGAAAGGTGAAACAACTGACGCCAAGCCGAAAATCAATTATTCAGGTTCCTACACATTTCAGGTACCAACCGGTTTTCCGCATCCGGCAAACTCGGCGGATTACATGGAGCTGGCTAACGAAATGGCATGGCGCAGAAGTATCGGAGTGGACGGATCGGGTGGCTCACATACCTTTAGCGATGATCAGATCAATGCTTTCCTAACCGGAGCACAGAAAGATACCGACTGGACTGATCTCGTATTTTCGAAGTGGTCGCCACAAACCATGCATAATGTGAACATAACAGGCGGAAGCAAAAGAACCGGTTATTATGTGGGTATGGGTTACGAGTCTCAGGAAGGCTTTTTCAAATCAGGTGACCTAAACTACCATAAATACAATGTTCGATCCAATTTGTCCACCCGGATTACGGATCGGTTACGGTTCGATGTGAACCTAAGCGCTTTGATGGACAACGATCATCGTCCGCGTTTTGAATCGCAGTGGATCATTCGCGGTTACTGGCGATCAGGCGCTCACTGGCCTGCTTATGCCGATCAGGATCAAACGATGTTGTATCATGGCCTGATGGAAGGGTGGAATTCAATTGGATATTCGGATTCAGATTATTCCGGTTACCAAAATAACAACAAGAAGTGGCTACAGTCATCGGCCGGCCTGAATTATGATATTCCCGGCATTAACGGATTGGCTGCAAAAGTTTTGTTTAGTTATGACTATTACGGTACCGACCAGAAAACGTTTAAAAAGTCCTGGAATCAGTACCGGTACAGCGAAGCGGCCCAAGCATACGAGTCGTATTTGAAAGAAGGTCCCGACCAGATGCAGCGGTCAACTAACATGCAAAACCAGATGATGACGCAAGCATCTCTGAATTTTGACCGTAAGTTTGATGTACATAAAGTGAATGCCGTCGTGGTTTGGGAAACACAAAAACGGGAGGGGGATAATTTTCTCGCCCAGAGAGATTTGGCGATCCCTCTCGATTATCTGTTTGCCGGTGTGGCGAGTAACCAACAGGGCACAATGAATTCCAATGAGGCCAACTTGTACCGGAATGCCAACAATGCGTTGGCGGGCAGGGTTAATTATACATTTGCCGATAAGTACATTGCCGAAGCGCTGTTCCGTTATGACGGATCATCCAAATTCGGAACAGATCATCAATACGGTTTCTTCCCTGCGGCTTCTCTGGGTTGGCGGATTTCAGAAGAAAATTTCTTCAAAAATCCAACCCTGTCGTTTATCGAACAACTGAAATTACGTGCCTCTTATGGTGTTACAGGTGATGATGCAGCAGCAGGCTACCAATTCATTTCCGGTTATGTGTATCCGGCTCCTTCTACCTGGTACCGGACGGCTGTAGGCGGCTATGTGTTTAACGGCAATTATGTAAACGGAGCTATAAACAAGGGAATTACCAACCCGGCCATTACGTGGTACACGTCCAAGACGTTCAATATAGGTGTGGATTTCAGTGCATGGAATGGTTTACTGGGTGGAACATTCGAATATTTTGACCGCCACCGTACCGGCCTGCTGGCTAAAAAAACCGGAGGGATACCATCAGTAGTAGGGGCACAATTACCCGATGAAAACCTGAATGGAGACCAGACTTTCGGGTTAGAAATGGAACTGACCCACCGGAATAAAATCGGCAATGTATCCTACGGATTGAAAGGCTTGTTCTCCGTGACAAGAATCAAAACCCTGCATGTGGAAAGCGCTCCTTTCGGCAGTTCATGGCTAAACTGGAAAGGTAATTCCAACAACCGGCTCAACAATACAGGCAGCGGATCCGGTCAGAACTGGTATTATACTGATGCAGGCCGCTTCACTTCCTGGGAGGATGTTTATACCTATAATGCACGAATCGGCAGTACCCTGTTAGGCGATTACAAATATGAAGACTGGAACGGCGACGGGGTAATCAATGGCAACGACCAACACGTCTTCAGGTTCGGTAGCAAACCTTGGATGAACTTCAGTTTGCTGGCAAATGCCGAATGGAAAAAATTCGACCTTCAGTTGTTATTCCAGGGAGCCGGTATGAGTAAATATACCTACATTGAACAACTCAGGGCGCCGTCTATGGAAAATAACGGAAATACCGGCACCCAGTTTCTGGACAGATGGCATCCGGTCGATCCCGGCGCCAATCCGTATGATCCGGCAACAGAGTGGGTTCGTGGCAAATACATTTATGGAGTCGGTTGGGGCTTCGGAGCTGAGCAGGATTCCGAAGTGAACTCCGTAAACTCATCCTATTTACGCCTGAAGAGTATGGAATTTGGTTATTCCATTCCTGTCAAGCGGTATGTTCAAAGTTTGAGGATTTATGTGAACACATACAATATCTTCACCTTAACAAAGATGAAGGACGTGGATCCGGAACATCCGGAAGATAGTACCGGTTATATGTACCCAATAAACAAAACGGTTTCTTTAGGTTTAAATGTTACATTTTAAAAATATTGTGTCATGAAAAAAATAATATATTATATTTTTGTTTTATTTTTGACGGGTGGTGTGTTTTCTTCCTGTGTGGATTTGGATATCCCGCCTGTGAATGTCATACAAGATAAAGATCTTTTGACAAGTGATGCCGGGATACAGATTTACCTGGCTCACATGTACACTCAAATGCCTTTTGAAGATTTCAAATATTCACCGGGCTATTCGTTTTTTGATGACTATGGAGTGTGTCCGGGCAATAATGATGGACATTCCCTTGGACGCGGATCACAGGCGATGAACGTAGAGGGTTGGGATCGTAAAGGCGGCGGCCAAGGTTCCGGTGGAAACGGTTTGTACTGGGAACTGGCATGGCCGTTGTTACGTGAAGCCAATTACCTGATCGAAAATTTGCCTGACTTCAAGTCCAATTTTTCGGAGGCCAATTACAATGACTATATGGGGCAAGCTTATTTTGCCCGCGCTTATGTATTCTATGCAATGGCCAAACGTATTGGCGGTATCCCGATTGTAACCAAAGTGCTTCAATATCCTGAAAACACGGTTGATCAGCTCGAAGTGCCCCGTTCCACCGAAGAAGAATCCTGGAATCAGGTATTGGCTGATTTCGATCAGGCGATTGCTCTTTTGCCCGCCAAAAGCCAGGTACGGGGTTACATCAATAAATATGCGGCATTGGGTTTTAAATCGGAAGCCATGTTGTATGCAGGTACGGTTGCCAAATACAATACCGCACTCAACATCACCGGCTTCGGTCTGAAAACGAATGTGCGTGTGATTGGATTTGACCCGAATACAGTAGCCATCGCCTCAAAAAAATACCTGTTGGAATCCTACAAAGCAGCGCGGCAGGTAATGAGGGAAGGTGGATATGCACTCTACGGGGCGAATGCTACCGACCCGGATGTGAAGCGCCAAAACATGATGGACATGTTTCGTGAAATCAATAGTGTTGAAAATCTGTATATCAAGGAATACAAGTATCCCGACCAGGCGCACGGCTATGATGCCTATGCCGTTCCGCGGCAACTGACGGGAGGCGGATATTCGGACTGCCATCATCCTACCCTGGACTACGTGGAACTGTTTGACGGGATTGAAAAAAATACTGACGGTACAGTCAAAGTATTTGATGAGAATGGAAAGTATCTTCTGTTTGACAACCGGATGGAGATCTTTAAAAATGCCGAACCACGTCTGAAAGCCTTTGTGATTCTGCCGGGTTCAGAATTTAAAGGCCAGATCATAGATTTGCGTACAGGTATTTTCACAGGCCCTTCTACCGATGGTATTGATCCTCTGATGACCCGGAATAGTACTGTGGATTATTCGTATAATAATGCGGTCACTTATAGAAGCATGGACGCATATACGGGCACAGGAAAATTTACCAAAAAGACGCTTTTCTTAGCCACCGGGCCAACAGACAATGAACAGGATAAAGATCCGGAATTGTTTCCCGACGGAGTTTATACCACTCCCGGTGGCGAAAGAATCAACCCTGCCGGAAAAAGCGGATCATTCAGTTATAATCCGACCGGTTTTTGCTGCCGTAAATGGCTGAATCCGAATTTACCACAAGGGTCAACACAAGAAGGACGTTCTGAGCAGCATTTTATCATATTGCGGTATGCAGAAATTCTGTTGAATGTTGCTGAAGCGGCTGCCGAACTCAAATTGGCCAACGAATCGAATCCGGAGGGCGAAGATGCTATACAGATTGCTTTCGATGCCATTCAGGCAATCCGTAACAGGGCTGGTGCCGAACTATTGTCGGCAAAGTCCGAATTGGAAGGTGAATCCGGGCTTCAGGTAATCCGTAGGGAAAGGGAAAAAGAACTCGCTTTCGAACACAAAAACTTGTGGGATATCCGCCGCTGGCGAATTCAACATTCCAAAATCATCAATGGACGCACCCAGACAGAAGGCGCAAGGTTCAAAGGGCTGTTCCCGTTTTATTCCACGGCGGCAGACAAATATTTCTTTGATGCCCGTATCATCGAGAGTGCTACATTCAATTTCACAATCAACGATTACTATTTGCCGTTGCCTCCGGGCGAAGTGGCCAAGAGTCCCTTGATTGACCAGCAACCCGGTAAATAATTAATTTCTAAATTTGTAAACGATGAAAAAAATAGATTATATCCTATTATTCGGTTTTTTCTTTGCTGCTTCCTTCACTTCTTGTGCACTTTTCGAAGCAGATAATTATCCTGAGCCGGCAGAAACACTGAAAGGCTCTATTGTGGATGCTACCACCGGAGAGCCGGTTTATACCGATCAGGGAGAAGCAAGTAACAGCGTTCGCATCCGGATGCGTGAATTGAGTTGGACGGCTACGGAAGTAGCGACGCCATTTGATTTTGCCTGTTTACAGGATGGTACGTTTCAAAATACAAAAGTGTTCAAAGGTACTTATAACATTCGCGTGGATGGCCCTTTTGTCCCTCTTGTGAGGCAAAACAATAATGGCGATGTCATTTTCGACGGTTCTCAGAATGTCGAAATCAAAGGAACTACTGAAGTGAAGTTTCAGGTGCAACCTTTCCTGAAAGTGGAATGGGCAGGTACTCCTACGGTAAGCAACGGTTACATTACCGCACAGTTCAAAATCACCCGGGCGGTAAGTCGCGATGCGGTCAGATCGCTCATTGAGCCGCTCAATATCGGTTACAACGATAACTGGTTAAATGTAAGACATGTGCGATTTTGTGTCTATCATACGCCGTATCCGGGCTATCCTCAATCAGATAGTAAGTACGCGGTGAATTTACCGGGAACCGGCACGTATGGTGGTAATGAGTTCGAGGCGCAGTTGGGGCAAACGATTACAGTGACGACTCCCGCAGCATATCCTTCAGGACGGACTGTGTTTGTCCGCGTGGGTGCCAGCGTCAATTATGTGCTTGAAGGGCAATACCGTTATAATTATAACGAAGTACTGAAGGTAACTATTCCCTGATAAAACGCAAAGCGAGATTCCGACTTATCCACAAAAAATATCGTGGCAACTTTCGCAGGTTGCCACGATTTTGTTCAAAATAAATCATACCTGTCCCATCTTTTGGTTAAAAAAATCTAATAATCTTTTCAACTAATTGATAATCAACAGTTATATTTTCAAAATTCCAACAAAAGTTGTTCGAAATTTTTTTTTGCATCGCCTCCCGAAAATAAATCAGGGGGCGGATTTTGCCTGATTCGCGCTTTACGAACCGTGATTTGGGTGGCATTGACAATGTAGCCAAGCCTGTTGTACTGTGTCAAGCAAACCCTG
>BNTV01000139.1 GCA_025996865.1 Bacteroidia bacterium | reverse complement strand
TTGGCTCTTGTTTTTTGTATCGTGCGCTTTGCCTGCCAGATGGATAATGGTGTCGATGTCCGGTAGGGGCGTTGCGCGCAACGCCCCTACATCATCCCACGAAAATGTTTTGATAACTCCTTCTTTTTCGGGAGAAATGATGTCCAAACCATAGATGGAATGCCCGGCTTTGAGCGCCGACACAAGATTAGAACCGACGAAGCCGTGGATGCCGGTGATGAGAATTGTCATTTTATATTTATCAAACTAACTGTTTCTTGAATATTCTTTTCCGAAGACGCTCCGAATACCACCGATTGCAAATTCAGGGAATTAATAAATTCGTAAGCATCTTTGGCACGAATGGCGCCCGAGGCCAATGTGGACATCGCCATTAATTGATATTTATCCGAATGGTTGTTGTTTATCGTTTCAACATACGTTGGTACATCCGGCGACATCAAATAACCTATTTTATTGATGGAACTGCAAATAACAACTTCTTCAATCTGCCATTCTTCTAATTTTTTCTTTAAGAAAGGTAAATTTTGAGTAATCAAACCCGGTATAGCATGATATTTTTTTCGTATATATTCGCAATATTCATAAAACACATCTTTAAAATCATAGCCCAACAACAAATCAACAATAATATTTTGCAAGAAAATAACTTTGACATTCAGCCCTTTATAGATTTTCGCTTCCACATCCACCAACATTTTCATTAGTTCGATAGCATCTTTATTCAGAACAGCCATACCGCCTTTGGCTACCATTCCCAGAACACCCAAGGCCGTATTATTTTTGAATAAAACATCATTGATGGCGGGGAAAATCCCTTTTTCATTCACCATATTGGCATATTTATGCGGGTAGGGAATGGAAGGATACCACGATAAATGGCCATATTGAGATTTATGATTGCGAAAATAATCGCAGATTTCCCTTGCTCTGTCGTTACTGTTGAGCATCACAGCTTGTATTCCATTGGCAAAAGCAATATCATACACTTTGTAGATATTTTCAATATTGAAAAATTTTTCAGACAACTGTTGCGCTTTTTCCTGCGACATGTGATTAATCCCGAAAAATTGATTATCACCAAATATAATTTTATCTATTTTTTCCATAATCATTTTTTTAATTTAGTTTATTCGATTCGGAATCAACAAATAATTGATTCATAACATATTGAGCGTCGTATCCAGCAGAAAAATCACATTTATTTCCCGATTCTTTTTTCAGAATAGAATCTGCAAAATAATAGAGTTGCCTTGTAAATTCATTTCCTCTTACATAAAAATCGACCGACGTAAATACATCGGTGATATACACTGTATTCCACCCTTTTTTGTATCCGGTTTGCAGGTCGTCTGCATTGAGGAAAATTTTCAAACCGTGTTGGTCGGCGAGTATCTTGCCTTTTATACCAAAAAGTTCCAATTTGTTGGCAGGTTTGCGGTAACTTGTATCGCACCAATTAACGTACAATGTGCCTGAGGTTCCATTATTGTAAACAAAAGTAGAGGAAACAATATCTTCCACATGTTTGGAATAAATTTGATTCATGCTTGTACCGACTATTTTATCGGGCTTGCCTATCAAATAGTCCACCAAATCAATCGCGTGAGCGGCTATTTCATACACTGCGCCGCCTCCGTTTTCACGGAACGAACGCCAACTCTCCGTTTCTTCTTTTTTTGTTACCGTACAAGTAAACATCTCTGAACGGAAACGCACAATATTGCCGATTAATCCTTCATTAATATATTTTTTTACGGTCATAAAAATATCATTGAAACGGTTGACATAACCCACCTGATTAATCAACGATTTAGCGGCAAATTTTTCTTTCAATTCTTTAGCCTGCTCTATATTGGCTGTAAAGGGTTTTTCACAAAACACGTGTATATCGTGTTCGCAGGCGTAATTACAAACTTCGTAATGAAGATTGGGCGGGGTACATACAATAATTGCATCCGGTTTTGAAGCGTCTATCAATTCTTTGTAATCTTTAAAAACCTGCAAGTCAGGTACATATTTTTTCAAAATATCCAATATCATTTTGGACGTATCTGCTACCGAAACAATCTCTACGTCCGGATGTGAATTGATGATGGAATAATGGGTAATGCCCATGCGTCCCATACCGATAATGCCGAGTTTAATTTTGTTCATATTTCAATACATTGTTTATATAATTCAACAATACGCTCCCATGTATATCTACGGGCAGCTATTTCATACATATCGTTTGATAATTGCTTGATTTGTGGTTCGCTCAATTCTTTTAAAACAGCAATCAAAGATTGAATATCGCCGAAATACAACGATTTTTCCTCGGTTGTTGCTCTGTTTGTCGGCACATCAAAACAGATAACGGGAAGTTTCAGCGACATTGCTTCGGTTAATGAGGGCGCGGTGCCGCAAAGCGAATGGGTATGCAGATAAATTTTACAATTACTGCGAATGGTATTCAATACCTTCAAATCATAAATTGCATCTAACAATATAATATTCTTGTATTTATCTTTATTTTCCGCTTTTAATGCTTTGCCATATTCGGAAATTTGCCAATTGGAAATAATGACTGCTGTTCGATGAGGAATCCGCTTATACGCTTCGATAACCAAATGAATATTCATATCTTCCTGCGCCCGCGAAACCGTCAAGTCATAATCGGAGTTTAAAAACGGATATTGAGCAGTCATATTCGGTTCAATCGGCTCAAAAACCGCATGGTCGCCGCCATATTCCGCCAATACAGGTTGAATATGAAACCGCTTGACAACATAATCGTAGATAACCTGATTGTCGGCAATAACCACATCAGACGACTTTACGCAGATGTATTCAAACCATTTTTTTGCCCAAACTTCCAATTTTGCGGAAAATTTTTTCCCACGTACTTTTTGCCATTCAATACCACCTATATTAAAAACGATTTTCTTTCTGAAAATAAATTGAAATGGAAATGCAAAAACTCCGGAAAATCCCAATATTACCAATACATCATGCTTAAATAATGAATCTATTATTGAAACCGCATCATATAGCATCGATTGCCATCCGTTGGCTTTGAAAGGAAGATATATTAATTTAGTGTTTTGATATTCTTTTAACTGCTTGTGTTTGGGCGTTTTGGCACAATAGCAATACAAATCGTAATCCTGATTAAGATTTTGAGATAGATATTCTGCCAAAGTTTCGAAACCTCCGTAATGAGATGGGATACCATTCGTGCCGATAATGGCCACTTTCTTTTTCTTCATCATTTAGTCCAAATAACCTTGATAATAATTTTCTATATATTCTTTCAATGCCATTTTCCAATCTTTCATTTGATTGACACCTCTAATATTCAGTTTGCGTGTCAGCAAGCGTTCCGAAGCGGGACGTTCGGCAAAATAAATATCCTTGAAATAACCCGAATCAACCGGTGTGATTTTGATTTCATTTTCTTTTCCTAAAACTTTTATCAAGTCTTGTGCAACTTCCAATCGGCCGGTTTGTCCGCCACAAACACAGTTATACAGTCCCCAGTATTCGTGTTGAATCAATTCTTTTACCGTTTTGGCAAAATCCTGTGTATAAGTGGGCGTACCATCTTTATCATTTACAATGAAAAGTTCTTTCTTGCCGTCTCTGAGTTGTTTCATTATTTTTTGAATGAACTTTTTATCTTTTGAAGGTCCCGAACCCATCATCCAACCGGCACGGCAAACCAGATACCGTTTGGCATTTTCCACTACAAACCGCTCACCCATATATTTGGAACGGGCATATACACCCAGCGGATTCGGAATGTCCCAATCATCGTACAAGTCTTTTTTACCGTCGAAAATACCTGCCGTACTGATATACAACAAAGGAATGTCCAAGGCATTGGCAATATAAACCGCATTTTCCACACACAGCGTGTTTGTCAGATAAGTTTCATCTGCATTTTGCTCACACCATTCCAAATCGGTATAAGCTCCCAGATGGAACAAATAGTCGGGTTGAAATTCCAACACCTCTTTTTTGTATGCTTCAAAATTTCTGAAATCAAGGAATGACAACCAATTGACATTCACGTCCTTATCGGTACATTTAATTTCATATTCATCTTTGAATTGCGTATAAAACGCTTCGCCCAGCATGCCTCCGCAGCCGGCGATGTAGATTTTTTTCTTCATTACATTTATCGTTGATTTTTATTTATTTAGTTCTGTCCAATTACTCCATTCGGCACGTTCATTCATAGTAATTCCTGTTCGGATAATTTTTGCCGGATTTCCGGCTACTATTGTATTAGAAGGCACGTCTTTTGTTACAACACTCCCTGCGCCAACTATAACCTCATCGCCAATTGTAATGCCCGGCATAATTGTTGCACCTACTGCGATAAAACAGTTTTTACCGATATACACATCTGCCAAAAGCGGTTGATTATTTACCCGTTTGCAATGGTCGTGGCTCATGATGGTAACACGCGAAGCAATCAGGCTATTTTCCTTAATATGAATACCCTGTGAATAAAGGCGGTCTAAATTCAGTCCTCGCTCTACGATAACCGAATATGCAAAATCATAACCTTTTAGCCGATAGAATATAATTCTGGTTTTTTGGATAATTTTGGCTAAAAAACTAATAATGGCGAATTTAATAGCCAATGTTTTTTGATTCATAAATATTTTGAGGATAATACACAAGAGGTGCAAAATGGATTATTGCACACGGTCGTTTTAAATTTTGTTGATTTTTGAAGAAAAAAAATGCTTTATTTCAACAATCTCAAGTTTTTTGCAATTTGTAAAGATAATAAAAATATTACGAATATTGTGTACACACATGATTACAAGGCTTGTATCGGTTGATTGGGAGTAGCGTGGGAGTAATTACATTTTTTCCAACGACAATTTTTTGTACTCTACTTGATAATCCGGGTATTTCTTAACCATTTCACTTGCTTTTTGCTCTAAAACAGAAAGGTTTATACGATTTTCGTTTCGTTTTACTTCATAAAAAACAAGGCGTTTTTCCATTTCATTTTCGGCAATAATATCTATTTCATTTTCGCCTTTACGATTCCAATAACTGCCGATAGCCGAAAATTGCTTTGTTTCAATTAATTGCGTACGAAAGTATTTTTCTAAAATCAATCCGCTGTATGTTTCGTAATCGCGCTCAACGATATTGCGCACATAGTCTAAATTACCGATCTCCACCGCGCTGCGATATTTGTAAATAAACCGAAACCAGAAACTTAAAAAGTTATCGTTGATAAAATATTTGTTATTTCGGCTACCTTCTTTTGCTCCGAAAGGGCGGTGGCGTTTAATGATATTGTATTCATTTTCCAGCTTGTCGAGATAGCCGCCAACATCAAATCCGAGCGTACTTTCAATGTCTCCCCGTCCGGTTTTTGAAGATGCAATCAGCGAAAGTATAGAAAAATATATTCCGTAATCTTTACCAAATTCGTCAATCAGCACATCTTTGCCTTCAGTAAGAAAAAACGAATCTGTCGAAAAAATATGAGTGAAAATATTTTTCTTTGTAAATAATTTATTATCAATCAGTTGTTCTACATATTTTGCAACTCCGCCTGTTATCATATAAAACGCCAGCAAATCTTCATTTGTGAATTTTGGGTTGTTGTCGGCAAGAATATTTTTCAGAGTCGATGTGGAAAATGGCTGTATATTGATTTTTGCAGTCGCCCTGCCAAACAAAGGTTCTTTTGAGTTTTCAAAAATGTGCTTCATCATCGAATAGATTGACCCGCATATCACAAGATTCATTTTTGATTGGTCTTTGCCTGCATCCCACACATTTTGCATTTCACTGAAAACAGCGGGATTGATTTTTCTAAATTCCTGAAATTCATCAATAATCAAAGTAAAATGCAGTGTTTCAGACAAATTCATTAAAAAAGCAAAAAGCGCTTTGAATGTTTTAATTTCGCCGAAAATTTCCGCTTTCAGCGTTGATTTTATTTGTTGCGTAAATTCTTCACAAAGCAGTAATTCGGTTTTTTTTTCAACAAAGAAATACAACACCGGCGAAACGGAAAAAGCACGCTTCAACAATGCCGTTTTTCCTATTCGCCTCCTGCCTGTAACAATAGTCATTTGAGCAAAATTGTTCGATTTTTGTTCAATTTTTTGCAGGCTTGCGACTTCTATTTCTCTGTCATAAAACTTCATAACTTAAAAAATATCAGCTAATTGCTGTTTTATAATTTCATAACGTAACCGCCATTACCGTAATATCGGTTACGATAATTAGCACAAAGGTATAATAAATTTTTGGTGCAAACAAAAAATACTGAAAATTTCCATTTTGAGACTGTTTTATTAACTACATCGGCGCCGCCGCGACGGTAGTGGCAATTATTGATTTGGAGAATCCAAATCTACGAATTTCGCGTACCGTTTTGATATTAAATTCATTTCATTGTCCTGTTCTTTATAACTTTTGCCGGAATACCCGCAACAATAGAATAGGCAAGAACATCTTTATTTACTAAACTTTTTGCTGCGACAATTGAGTTCTCTCCTATCCTCACTCCGTCAAGTATAGTCGCATCGGCTCCTATCCAAACACCGTTTTCAATTATTACTCCCTTTCGAGTTTCACCCTGTTCATTGATAAATTTGTCGGCATTAAAAAAATTGTGAGATTCCGAAAATATTTTGACGCCGGGACCAAAAATCACATTGTTTCCTATGGTTACATTTCCTCTTACCTGAATATAACAATCAGGAGAAAAACCGACATTATTGCCAATAACAATTCCTTCGCCGATATTTCTGATGCCTCCCGTGCAATCAATTATTGAATTACGATGAATAGAAACATTGTTCCCAAATTGGACGCCTTTTTTAGACAATGCATTGATATACACATTATCTCCTATATACAAACTCTTGCCTGATGATATTAAGTTTGTATGTTTAATCTTTGTTCTTGTTCCTAAAAAGATAATTCCTTTGGATTTCTGCATAAATAGTTTCAAAAAACAACCTCGAATGACTTCAAATAGTTTTTCAAAAATAATTATAGTCATATTATAGAAAGATATTTTTTCATCAATATGATATTTATCGCGCCCCAATTTTTGAATAATTTTATCTAAAAAAGAAAATTTCATAAGGCAATATTATTTTTATAAATTTCTCTTTCATCAATTATTATAATAATTGTTAATCCAATGCCAAGTTTCTTTAATTCCATCATAAATGGACATTCTTTTTTTTTCCCCAAGTATAGATTGCTGTTTTGTGTTATCTAAAATAAATTGTTCAACGTCATACTTTTGCTTCTCTGTTTTAATAATTTCAGGATCTTTTTGGGTAATAGTTTTTATCATAGAAACGATCTCATTCACTGTAGTTCCATTTCCATTTCCGATATTAAAAATACCTGTTTCATTCTTAACCGCTAAATCAACACAATCATGTATGAAATCTGTTATATAAATATAATCTTTGGGGGAATTTCCATCTCCAAAAATCGTAATTGGCTCATTGTTTTTAATCTTTACTAGAAAAGTAGATATTACCCCTTGAGCATTATAATGACCCTGACGGGGACCAAATGGATTTGACGGTCTAATAATTAATGGATTTAAACCATATATTCTCTGATAAAGCATTAAATATTTTTCAATTGTTAATTTAAGTATTCCATAAGAAGATACTGGATTCGTAGCATGTTCTTCCGGTATAGGAATAATATGAGGGTTTCCATAAACAGCTCCTCCTGATGAAAAATATACAATTCTTCTAATATTTAATTTGATAGATAAATTTAAAAGATTTAATAGAGGTATTAAATTCTTATTTACATCAGTTACAGTATCAATATTAGAAGAACTCGGAACCGACGCACTGGCTAAATAAAATATAATATCTATACCGAGTAGAGCTTCATACAATTCACTTGTATTATCTAATGATGTAATTCTGTAGTCAACATTAGGGAATGGCTGCCTAAAACGTTCATAAGACATATCAAAAACTCGAATTTGATGTCCTCTGTTCATTAGTTCGTCAATTAAATGAGAACCGATAAATCCATTCCCGCCTACAATTAAAATATTCATAAACTATTTTTATTGATTAATTCGGAAAACAATTGCATAGTAAAATCATAATATCGCTGAGGATTATGTATCGTTTCTACCATCTTACGTGCATTATTTCCTAATATTTGTATTTTTTCAGGATGTCTCCATAAATCATTAATTTTAGATGTTAAATCAATCGAATTACCTGCATTAAAAAACAAGCCATTGACATCTGAAGTAATCAAGTCATTTAAACCTCCCATATTGGAAGCAATAACCGGTTTGCAATGCGAAAATGCTTGCAATACCACATATGGGCTTGGCTCGTGCCATTCTGATGGCACTACAACGAATCTACAATCCTTTAATATCAGTTCTAATTCTTTACCCCATTTTGGACCTAACAAACTAACATTCTTTAAGTGGTTGATTTTAATATAATCCATGCAATTTTTATATTCATCGCCATTACCGATAATTTTTAACTCTATATCAAGAATCGTTTTCATAGCTTCAATGAGAGTCATAACTCCTTTTTCTTTGTCTAACCGACCAAAATAGAGTATATAATTTTCCTCTGCAGAGTTTGATTTATTGACGGACGAGCAATCGTATGGATTTTCAATAATTTTTGTCCGATTTACATCATAACCAAATTTCACAAACATATCTCTTGTAAATTCACTTTGGAAAAGAAAAATATCGACATCTTTGTAATAGGGATGAATAGCATAAAAATATCCCCCCATTGCGGCAACAATGCTTGCAAGTAACGATTGTTTTTTACATTTATGAATAATGCAATTGTAATATTTATGCTTTTTACATACTTCACAAGTTTGAGCATCATCGTAGCGATAAAGAGTTGCATTAGGGCAAATTAATTTGTAATCTAAAATTCGCCAAACAATAGGAATCTTTCTTTTTTTAATTACAGGAATAATACTGGGTGTAATAGAGTTTGTAATACTGTTTAATTGAACGATATCAACAGAATTTTCATTTAATAATAGCTCTATTTTCTTTTTTGCTTCAAACGAATAAATTGTTTTTGTTGCTATCTTATATCCTGATTTTAAATTTATTTTTGAACTCAAATCTCGATAATTGATATTATCAACAAAATATCGGTTATAAATCGTGTATAGATTCTTATCGTGGTGCATACTAAATGGGATAATAGTATGTCCTTGTGATTTATAAATGTCAATAATACTATGGATATAAGTCCAATCTCCACCTGTTGGGTACCATGCCCAATTTGCCATTAATATATTCATAACTATTTGATGTTACCTGACCAAATTGGCCATTCGGTTTTTATTAGTGACATTTGTATTATCAGAAGAGTATAAAAAATAATTCTCATTTCATGATTTGAACTAAATGTTGTCATTATTATAAAAGTTATAAATGACATTAACAAATAGATATTGACGGGTGCTTTTGATTTGGAATTCACAATGCTTCGAATAGATCTTACTAAAGGAGTTATTAATAATATAAGAAACAAAATTGGCGAAAGAATTCCACTTTCTAAAAAAAGTCGAATCCACATAGAGTCTAATGCATCTAATTGAGTTGTTTTGATTATATCGAATGTATTAATTCTCCCCAACCCCAGAAATATATGACCCTTCTCCACATTCGAATAAATAATATCTAATTCAGAAGCTCTAACATTAAAACTCCCATCGCCTCCCACATTATGAATTTCTATTCCCAAAATAGTAGTAGATATGAAATTAATCATATCTTCTATATAGAAGATAGAGATAGCAGAAAAGCAACAAATAGAAATAAAAAAGAAATATTGTTCTCGTTTAGACCGAAACAATGTCTTCCATAATTTAGTATAACCAACCCAAAGAGCAATTGAAATCATAAGCATAAAAACAGGGGTTCGTGAGTTAGTAAAGTAAATTAGCGGTATTGATAAAACGAAACAAAATAAAGCAAGATTACGATAAATTCCCTTATGAAAACTTTGAATGACCATCCAAAAAACTGGAAACATCAATGCTAAATAATATCCAAATTGTAATGTGTCAGGAAAGATGCTGGATATTCTATATATGTTATCTCTATATTGATTACCGAAATAGTAATCATTGAGAAGATTGTCTATTCCTAATATTTTATATATGTTTTGTTGAGTTACATATTCAATAATTCCAAATATATAAATAATACAGGAAACTATAATAATAGATTTAAAAACAATTTTCATGTCAAAATTCTTATGTTGACTACTCCATATAAATAAATAAAGCAATCCGATTGTTTGCATAAAATCATCCAATAAATAGCCTCCATATACACTAAAATGATACTCGGAAGCAATACTTGAAAATAAGGACACAACAAACATTAATATATATAATACAAAATAAATACGGTAATTTTTAATATTTATCTTTCGATGGTCTAATAATGCTAAAAAAGGAAAAATTATTGAATCTAACCGAGTTATACTCAAAGTTATATTTCCCAACATAAAACCAACACTTGAAGGCAATAGGATATTCAAAGTAATAAATATCGGTAAAAAATATTTACTATGCCGAATAAATAATATTAATAATACAATGAAAGCTAATATAATGACAAATAAATTTATCATAACAGGTTGTAATGTGATGATTTTTTCATTCCCACAGTAACTATAGAATACAGTATAATATTCATTCGATGAGCTAATCGAATAAGAAAAGGGGAAAAATAAATTAGTCTAAAACATCTTGGCAAGAATGAAAACATTTTTTTCTGATTATAAAAAGTAATTATATTCAGAATTTCTACCGAAGGCACATTTTGAGATAAAAGCATTATGTCTCGTATCGCCAATTCTTCAATATATTTTTTGATAAAATAATCCACTCCTTTGATGGAATAGTAGTTTTGTAATGATTTTATAAATTCTTTATTTCCATCATAATGAGTATAAGTCATTGTTCTATTGACTGCATCCAAATTATACGTAGCTCCTATGTATGGAGAATATACAAGCTGATATTTAAGCATTATTCTAAACCACATATCTAAATCTTCGCCCATTGACAATGTTTCATTGAAAAAGCCAACATCATTAAACACCCCTTTTTTTATCACAATCGTATTGGAAGTAACTAAAGGAGTGGTAATACTTCTATAAAAATAATTATCTATGATTTTGGATTGAGAAAAATATTTGTTTTTTAAAGCAATGTGATATTTTCCTTGAGAATAAAAACTGTAATTAGATATAAATACTTCATACATCGAATATTGATCTATTAAGTCCATCATATTGAATAAAAAATCTTCATTCCATTGGTCATCGGCATCTAAAAATGCAACAAATTTATATTTAGATTCCTTGATCCCATTATTTCTTGCCAATGATCTACCACCATTTTGTTGATGAATAATTCTTATTCGTCTATCTTGGATGTCTTGAATATTCTCGATACTATTATCGGTAGAACCATCATTTACAATAATCACTTCAAAATACTGATATGATTGATTCAAAACACTTAATAAAGTGTTTCTTATATATTCTTCCTTGTTATAGAGTGGTATAATTACACTTACCATACATCATTTATGCTTAATCCTTGTTTAATAAATAGAATAGATTCTTCTCGCTTTTTTCAATTATATTTAACAAACCGTTTCTTGCTATCGGAAATAAAGAACGAGGAATGGACCGTTTTAATTCTCTATTGAACATTTTTGATTTACGGGATATGTTGATTTGCTCATTGTCCGATTT
>BNTV01000138.1 GCA_025996865.1 Bacteroidia bacterium | reverse complement strand
AAATCTATTTTTACACCCGCAGCCGAAGCCTCGTATAATTTTTCAATCATATCCCGGTCGGTTATATGATTTAGTTTGCATTGGATATAAGCCGGTTTTCCTTTTCTGGCATTTTGAATTTCAGCCTGTATCTGTGACCGGATGCCTGTTCTCAATGTCAAAGGAGCTACCAGTAATTTTTTGAAATCACGAACTATATAGGGTTTTTGTATGAAAGTAAACACGTCATCGACTTCTTTAGTCAAACTTCTATTGGCTGTCATCAGGGTCAAATCAGTGTAAGTTTTGGCATTTCCTTCGTGGAAATTTCCTGTATTAATGCAGGCAATACTTCCTTTTTTACCTTTGATGAACGTGAGTTTAGAGTGAATTTTCAATCCATCGATACCTAATATCACATTGACTCCGGCTTCTTGCATTTTTTGCGTCCAATAAATGTTGGAGGCTTCATCGAACCGGGCAAACAGTTCAATTACGGCTGTTACTTTTTTACCATTCTTGGCTGCGCAAATCAAGGCTTCTGCAACAGTGGAATTTTTAGCCAACCGGTACAAGGTTATTTTAATGGAATGTATGTCTTTACTTATTGCGGCTTCCCTCAGTAAGCGAATATAATTGGAGAAGCTGTAGTATGGATAATGCAACAATACGTCTTTTTTTCGGATGATTTCTATTACACTGGTGGAATTCATGATTTCATCAATAGCTAAAGCCGGCCATTTCGGATATTTCAGCTCATTCCGCATGCAATCGGGAAATCCCATCAGGTCTTTCATGTTGTGATAGCGGCCGCTGGCGGTTATATTATCTGTTTTCTGAACATTAAACACTTGCCGGATTTGTTTCAATAAATCGGCGGGCATGTTCATATCATAAATAAACCGGACAGGTTGTCCCCATTTGCGGTTTTTTACGGCTTTACTTACTTTTTTTAATGCATCACCCGGATTAATGTCGATATCGATTTCCGCATCTTTTGTCAGTTTGAATGCATAGGCATCAAATTGGACATATTTTTGTCCAACAAAAATAAACGGTAAGCAAATGCGAATCACATCATCCAAAAACATAAAGATTTTTTTCCCTTGTTCATTAGATGATATTTCGATGAAACGTCCCAAAACTGTGCTTGGGATTTCGAGCAAGGCATATTCTTTTTTCCCGGATTCCATTAACATACGAATGGATAAATATACGTTTTCATCATTAATATCTTTGAAATTTGAAATTTTCAAAAACAGGCGTGGATAGAGATGAAAACTTAATTTCTCGGAAAACATCCGTTGAATTTGCATCCTTTGTTCCGGATTGATTTGTTTTTCGTTCAGGATAAAAATTCCATGTTCTTCCAATTCATATTTCAAGGCACTGAATGTTTCTTCAAATTCGATAGCATATTTTTTATACAGCTCATGAATTTGAGCCAATGTTTCCTGCGCAACTTTTTTCTCTTGTTTCAGGGAAAGTTCTTTCAATGCAGTAATCCGGTTCAGAATAGCGACTCTGACCCTGAAAAATTCGTCCAAGTTGTTGGAATATATACCTAAAAAAGTCAGTCGTTCCAATAATGGAACCGTTTTGTCCTGGGCTTCCTGCAATACTCTGTGATCAAAATACATCCAACTGACTTCCCGTTCGAGATAATGTGTTTTTTCTTGCTTGCTTTTCATAATCTTTAATAAAATAATTAATTACTGAATGTCAGACATAAAGTTTTCCCAACCATTTAGTCCTGTTGATTTTAATAAGTCGGGAATAATAATTTGAGGGTTATAGGCAGCTGCTCTTTCAATTGCCGAACGTTTGAATATTTCTTTTTCTTTGTTGTTAAAATACGTAATGATCCGTTCCGGAATTTTCTGTTGACCGGATACAAGAAAACCATCTTTCCCGTTCCTGATAATGTCTTTCGGGCCTTTGGTATTATAAGCAACGACAGGTAATCCGCAACTCAATGACTCAAGTACGACATTGCTGAATGTATCGAAACGGGAAGGCAATATCAGCAGGTCGGCCGAAGAATATATTTCCGGCAGCCGGTCGTGGCTGACCCAATCAATAAAAATTGCATCCGGATTTTCATCTTTCAGTTGTTTGGAAGCAGGCCCTTTTCCAACAACAACTAATTTTACGTTCTCACATTTTTGTTTTACAAGTTCATAAATTGCAGATAATTCCAAGACTCCTTTTTCTTTACTGATTCTTCCAACGTATAATAAAACAAAAGCATCTTCGGAAATTCCAAACATTTTCTTTTTGTTGGGGAATACCGGTTTGAAGCGAGCGCTTACCCAATATCCGGTTTGGTGTACTTTTTCAGGATTCAGGTTCATTTGGGAACCCGACAGCCAATTTTTCTGGTCTAAATTCAGTACAAATACATGATCAAATGCTTTATAGAAAGAACGCAACATGCGACGTATCCGGTCCAGCCTGTGTCCTTCGATATTCAGGACTTTCCGGGCGAACATCAACCAGTCGGTGTGCATAAAAAACGAAGCTTCGACTGTGTAAGCATGTTTGAGGTACAGGCCGAAAATACCCATAATTCCTTCGGTAGAACACATGATACGGTCATATCCTCCGGACAGGAACAAATTATGCAATTCCACAAAATCAGGAATTTTGAATGTATATTCTTCATATACCGGAAGGGAAAATTCCTTAACAGGAATCAATACGAGCAAATGCTCTTCCGGCTGTAGAGTCTGGGAACAAGTAGCAATATCTATGGGAAGATTGTTTTTCTTTATTTCAACGAGCATTTCTTTCAGGAATACAGAAACACCGTTATTATCGCCAAAAGTATCTGTAAGCCAAAGTATCCGCTGGGGATGTTCGAACCGTCCCAGACGTTTGGAGAAATCCCGTAGAAGCGGACGGGTATTAAACATTGTTTTAACGCCGGTAAAATGAGCCGCCAGAATAAATAATGCACCAAAGAAAGGAAACGATAATCCGTCCAGAAAATCTGAAATGTTGATACTTTTTCCTTTATTGTCACTCTCCAAGTAGGAACGGATACTGCTTGGTAATTCCAATTGTTCAATCAGTTCTTCCGGTGATTTATCTTTAAAATATTTTCCTCCATCGGATTTTTTTAATTTTTTCTCCAATCTTTTCGTCAAAATAGCGTATAACTGACGATTGATTTTCAAAATGGAGTTGTAATATCCGTCGATAAGCTGTTTCCCGCTTTCTTTATTCTTATTGGCTATATTTACGACTTCTTCGAATACAGGTTTATAGATAGGTTTTACCGCCATTTTTTTGAAGAAAGAAGGTTTTTCTCCCATCATGCTATCGTGGAAAATCCGAATGAAAGATGTAGTAATCTTATGTTTTTGGACTTCACTGAATAGATTCGATGCGATAAACGAGATTAATTTATCGCTTGTATTTCCTTTGTGCAATAACATTCGGACTAATCCCGGATCTTTGTAATTGAGAGCAACCTGGCAAGCATAATCCAGGAATGCGATCGTCATCTTTTCTGCATTCTGGTAAGTACCGAAAGGGGCCATCCGTCCATCCTTGATTGCTTCTAAAGCTAATTGTGAACGGGATACGGTTTTTAATCTTTGTTGTAAATCCGGAATATGTAAATAAGTCCCGGTCATTCCGGCAAAAATACCCATGTGACAATCCGAACCGCCTGACATAGATTTACGGTAAGTATCCGAACAATATTGTTGTGGGTCGATTCTCAATTCGTGTGCATATTGATCAATTTCCGCACATGAAGTTTGTTCCAACCATTCTTTTACAAGCAGGTTTTGCCAGGTATCCCGTTGTCCGTTCACGGCTTCAAATCGTTCAAAGATTACCAGCATTTTATTGAAAAAAGAAGGCGGAGGCGTTTTTTTGACGGAATAATGATAAAGCGGATGCGCCCAAATGGTTGGTATTTGATGCAAACGGGCATATTCCAGAAAATGATACAGGTTTTTACGAAGTTTTTCCAACCGGATTTCCTGTTCGGGTGTAAAACCATAAGCCAGCACATGGATTCCGATTTCGAAATCGGGAACCAGGCAACTAAATTCAGCAGCGGTCAGTATATCAAGACCCTTGTCTTGTAAAGCATAGCAAGACCGGGCATTGTTGTGGTTCGTAATTGTGAAAGTGTCGCAGCCATTTCCGGTTAGTTTCTCAATTAGTTTTTTACTGGACAGCCAAGTTTCGGGAACATTTAGTATCCTGCCAATCAATTCGTCGGGAACATCGCTATTGAAATCATGGCAATGTAAATCAATTTTAAGGATTTCTCCTGCCGGAAACCTATTTTGTTGAGTAAGAATAAATTGCTCAAAAGCTTTTCTCAGTGTTTCTTGAAAATCATAATTCATTGACATCAATATTTTAATTTTGATGTAAAGGAACAATTCATACGTTACAAATAAATTACAAAATAATTAAGAAAATGATAAAAAAGCCGTAGAGACAGGGCGCGCCTCTATCATTTGGCACTTTGCTTGCAATTTATCAAAAATCCTGCGGAAATGGAAATTTGGAGTGCGGATTATTTTTTGCAGTTGGTTGATAGGATTAATTTGGGTTAAGTACTAAATCGAAATTAAATTATATTATTATTTTTTGTATAATATTGTAAATGAGAATAATACAAAATGGATACTGTCAAATTCAAAATTTCTTCAAAATCGGCAAATACCTTTGCCGCAATTTTGAAATATAATTGTTGTAAAAATTAAAAAATATGAATTGTTTCAATAAACAAAGAAAAAGGCTTTGCGGGTTTGTTGCCATTGGGTTGTGTGTTGCGGCATTGAGCGCGCAGGCTCAGGTAACGCTGTCGGGGATTGTAAAAAGCGAATCCGACAAAACGGCCGTTCCGTTTGCCAATGTAATTGTCAAGACCGAAAAGGACAGTCTTTTTGTTCTCGGAACAATTACAAACGAAGAAGGACGTTTCTCACTTGCCGGCGTCAAGTCGGGGAATTATACGCTGGACGTATCATGTATGGGATACCTCACACACCGGGTTCCGGTATATGTCGGCAGCCTCTCCGATTATCTGGATTTGAAGACTGTCGAACTGAAAGAAAATCAACAGATGCTGTCCGAAATCGTGATTACGGCACAGCAATCGGGGGTAAACGAAAAATTGGACAAGAAAGCCTATTCCCTCGAAAACAACGTCAGCCAAAGCGGAGGCTCCGTTTTGCAAGCCATGCAGAATCTTCCGGGCATTACCGTTCAGGACGGAAAAATCGAATTGCGCGGCAATGATAAAATAACAATTCTGATGGACGGAAAACAAACCGCCATTACCGGGTTCGGCGACCAGAAAGGATTGGACAATATTCCCGCATCGGCAATCGACCGTATTGAAATCATTAATAATCCTTCATCCAAATACGACTCCAACGGCAGTGCCGGAATCATCAACATTATCTACAAGAAAACCGACCGCGAAGGCTTTAACGGAAAAGCAGGCGTATCCACCGGAATGGGTGCTTTGTGGGAGCGAAAGAAAAATCTGCCCGATATTCGCCCACAATACGCCGGAACGCCGAAAGTCAATCCCTCGCTGTCGGTCAACTACCGGAAAGAAAAGGTCAATCTCTTTTTTCAGGGCGATTATTTATATACCGAAACGCTGAATAAGAATGAATATGTTACACGCAGCTATTCGGATGGAAGCATTGTGCGCAGCCAGCTCCAGCGAAACCGCGACACGCATTTTACTACCCTGAAAATGGGTGCGGATTGGGATATTGACCCAAACAACGTGCTTACCGTATCGGGATTATACGGCGGTGAGAAACTGCTTGACCACGGCGACCAGCCCTTCTTCAACGCCGACCTTACGCAACGCCGCCGCCTTTGGCAATTCCTCGAAGACGAACTGAAAACAACCGTTATGGCTACCGCCGCCTGGCGGCATAAATTCAAGGAAGCGGGACATTTGCTGAATGTGGGCTTCAACTACACTTTCCACCGTGAAGATGAAAAATATTTTTTCGACAATATACTGACCGTTGCCAAAGGGTATGACTGGTATAAACTCATTTCGGACGAGCAGGTAATGGATTTCAATGTTGATTACATAAAACCGCTGAAAAACGGACGGTTGGAAACGGGCGTCAAATTCCGCAAAAGGGATATACCCACCGATATGCAGTTTTATGCCGACAAAGACACAACCGCCTTTGATGTTGCCGCCGGAGGAAAAGCCACTTACAAGGAACTTATCCCTTCCCTGTATGGAAATTACGTATATGAAAGCCAACGCTGGGAAGCGGAACTCGGTTTGCGTGTCGAATATGTGAATCTGAAATACGAAGTAAACCCGAATCATCCGACCTACAAAAGCGATGGCTACAATTATATCGAACCTTTCCCGACTGTTCGTTTGGCATACAAGTTCAATGAACGGAATAAAATCAGCCTTTTTTATAATCGGAGAGTTGACCGCCCGAACGAAGTGGATATCCGTATTTTCCCCAAATATGACGATGCGGAAATCGTCAAGGTAGGCAATCCGGCTTTGCACCCGCAATTTACCCATTCCGCCGAACTTGGATTTAAGACCTCCTGGAACACCGGCAACTGGTATGGAGCGCTCTACCACAAAATCACGGACAGAACGATTACCCGCATTTCAACCGCCGTTTCCGGCAATGATTTAATATACGCCCTGTTTCAGAACGCAGGGAGAAGTTACAACAGCGGATTTGAAGCGCTCCTGACACAGAATTTTTCAAAATTCTACACCGCCAATCTGAACGGTAATGTCTATTACAACCGGATTAACGCCTTCACGGTGGAAAACAAGTATCCGGTTCAGCATACTTTTTCAGCCAGCCGGCAAAATATGTATTCCGGCAACGTAAAGTTGAACAATCTGTTTCGTCCGGCTGCTCAATTTGAAGTGCAGCTATCAGCCGTTTGGCTGGCGCCCGACATCATCCCGCAGGGAAAGATTCAATCGCGGTTTTCTTTAGACCTGGGCGTGAAGAAAACCATTCAGAAAGGCAAGGGAGAGTTGATTTTAAGCGCTACGGACTTGCTGAATACGATGGTTATCCGCAAAGAGATTCAAGGAGATACATTCAGTTATACACTCCACGATTATTATGAAACGCAAGTGATACGAATAGGGTATAACTACAAGTTTTAAGATGCAAATTTAAAATGTAATTGTTATGAATCTGAAAAGTATATTTTTTTTGCTCGCCGGAAACATTGCTTTATTGCAAGCGCAAACTTCCGATACTTGTCGTATAGTACTTGATTCTGTTATACAAACAGAAAATCATCAATCTTTCCTCAAAACTAAAAAGGCTATTGGTATTGCCATGCCCGCTGCCATGATTACTTACGGAATAATATCCGTAGAAAGCGACGTCCTCAAAGAATTGGATTACAGCACACGAAATGAGTTGATAGAAGATAATTCTATGTGGTACAATGGTTTGGATAATTATGTCCAGTTTTCTCCGGCTATGCTGGCTTTCGGATTGAAGCTGGGAGGAATGGAAAGCAAACACCAATTGCCGGATATGTTTATCCTTTACGCATTAAGCAATGTACTCGAAACAAGTGTTGTTTTTACGACCAAAGAATTGACAGGAAGAAAAAGACCCGACGGTTCCAACTACCATTCGTTTCCTTCGGGGCATACCGCCATCGCATTCGTTGCGGCAGAATTTCTGCATCAGGAATATGGGGATAAATCGGCATGGATAAGCGCAGGAGGTTATGGAATGGCAACGCTCATCGGCTTGTCAAGAATTTACAACAACAAGCATTGGGTCAGTGATGTTGTCGCAGGAGCTGGTGTTGGAATATTATCCACAAAAATTATATATTGGATTTACCCTTCCATTAAAAAGTCATTTTCAAAAGAGGACAGAAAACATCAATCTTTTATCTGTCCAACCTACAGCAATGGAAGTTTAGGTGTAACTTTTTCCTGTGTTTTTTAGTATCTTTGTAATTTTTATAAACGGTTTACTAAACATATCGGAAATGAAAAACAGATTATTGAAAAGTTTTTGTTGTGCGTTCAGCGGGATAGGCATATTGTTTGCACGAGAACGTAACGCAAAGATACATATAGCCATACTCTGCTGCGTCGTTGCGGCAGGATTTTTCTTTTGCCTTACAGTGTTCGAATGGATGATTATCGTCATCGTAAGCGGGCTTGTTTTCGCGGCGGAAGCAATTAATACCTCCATTGAAATACTGGCAGATGTCGTTTCGCCGGAACGTCATCCGCAAATCAAACTTGTCAAGGACATTGCTGCCGGAGCCGTACTCCTGACGGCTATTGCCGCCACCATTGCCGGGTTCATCATTTTCCTTCCTGAAATCTTCGCATTCTTTTCTTGATTTTTCCGTCAAATTCAAAATTTCTTCAAAGTCATGCTTTATTTTTGTGGTTAATTCTATAAAATGGTTATCGGATATTGCACCTAATGTGAATTCCCTACGGGAAATTGTTGAAGAGGATAGCATCCATTTTCTATTGATATGCAAGTCCTAACGGACTATTTGCCCGTAGGGCATCCATGTCAATAGAAAATGACATCCCTCCCAAGCGTTATAGCCCGTAGGGCTTTCACCTTATTTTTAGGTATTATATCCGGTATTCATTTTCTATAAATTGCAAAAAATGAAAACAGTTATTATTGTATTATTCACTTTATTGCCAACATCCCTTATTTTCGGACAGGACAGGGTCTCGGATGCCGTGATTGACAGTATATTCCAAACGCTGGACGAGGTGGTTGTGTCGGGGCAAAAATCGACCTACGTCACCCGAATCGACAAAAAAATATTCAATGTGGGCAACGATTTAATGAGCGCTTCCGGTTCGGCGAGCGACCTGATGCAGAACATTCCTTCCGTACAGGTGGATATGGACGGAAACGTAAGCCTGCGTGGTTCGGAAAACGTTCAGATACTCATCAACGGAAAATCATCGACCTTGATGGGCGCTTCACGCGCAACCGTCCTGCAACAAATTCCCGCCAATACCATCGACCGGATTGAAATTATTACCAACCCTTCGGCAAGGTATAAACCCGACGGCACTTCCGGCATTATCAACATTATACTGAAAAAAGAAAAACGCGCCGGAGTAAATGGCTCGCTGATAGCCAATGCCGGAAATGAAAACCGTTACAACTCCACTCTGTCGCTAAACTATAACCCCGGGAAAATCAATTTCTTCGGAAGTTACGGTATCCGTTTCGACGACCGTAACCGTTATACATACGACAAGCGGACGAAAACGGATTCGTTGAGCCTGCAAAATACTTTTATAGAACAAAATACCAACAGCGAGGCACGACCCGTTTCTCATCTTGTACGGGGTGGAATGGATTGGGACGTTACGAAAAAAGACAATTTCCAACTGTCGGCAGGTTATACCGACATGCGTTTCCGGCGTGATGAAACCACAACGAATATCCATCAGGACAACAGCGGAAATACCCTGAACAATTATACACGCTATCGTGCGGATGACGAATACCAGAAAGATTTTGAATGGAACGCCGTTTATGAACACACATTCGGCGAAGACCACTTGCTTTCCGTTGATTACACCCATTCTTCGGCCAAAGAACAGGAAGACAATAAATACACCAATCAATATTTCGTTCCTGAAAAACCGGATTCTAAAGACAATACGCTGATTCGGCAAAAAGACACAGAAAACCTGATACGTGCCGATTATACCCGTCCGTTGAATGAACATTCTAAATTAGACGCCGGAACTGAAATAGAACTCGACAGAGCCGAGATGGATTACTTTGTAGAAAACCTGCTTGACGGCGCGTGGATTACGGACAGAACAAAAACCAACAACTTCATTTTCGACGAAAACATTTACGCCCTGTATGCCACTTATGAAGCGGAGTTCGGGAAATTCGGCGTGATGGGAGGCCTTCGCGGGGAAATGTCACGCATCAAGTCCCGTTTAATTTCGACCGGAACGGTTATCCCGAACAACGGCGTCCATCTTTTCCCTACGCTGCATACATCCTTTCATTTGGATGAAAAGAACGAGCTGCAACTGAATTACAGCCTCCGCATCAACCGTCCCGAAGGCGATGACCTGAATCCTTTCCCCGAATACCGCGACCCGCTCAATGTCCACAGCGGAAACCCGTACCTGAAACCTGAAAAAATACATTCCCTCGAATTAGGTTATTTATTGAAAAGCAACGCAACAACTTTTACCGCTACTCTATACCATCGTGAAATATTCAACCGGATGACGGAAATCACAAAATACATTAATGATTCGGTACTATGGACGACGAAAGAAAACATGTCATCGAGCCGGTCGTCAGGGCTTGAATTAATCATTAATTCGGCTTTTGGCAACCGGGCAACGGTGAATGTGAACTCCAACTTTTTTTACCATGTGATAGATGCCGGCGATTTGGGATATGGAAGCAATAAATCAGCCGTTTCATGGTATGCTGCATTGAACGGCAATTTTAATGCCACGAAACGCTTGATGGCGCAATTGAATACACGCTACACCTCAAAGGCGCTAACTCCGCAAGGTTATCGCGAACCTTCGTTCATTATGAATATCGGGGCGCGGTACAGTCTGTTTGACAATAAAGCGTACCTGCTGTTTACAGTATCAGACCTGCTGAATACGTATCGAAGCGTTACAAGCATTGATACGCCTTACCTGAAAGAACGTGTAGAACGCAAACGGGCTTCCCGGATATTTTATATAGGGTTTGCATGGAACTTTGGTCAATCCGCTAAAAAGCACAAGGAGGCTACGCTCAAATACGACGAACAATTGTGATGCGAACAACCATGCTTACTTTGTCTGTTCTTTAATTTTCAATTCTCCACTCTTAAAGTGTTTTAATACTTTGGCATCGACATAGAAAACAATTTCTTCCACAATATTGCTGCAATGGTCGCCAATCCGTTCGAGTTTGCGGATAAGCAGGAAAGTTTTCAATCCACAGCGAATAAAAGCCGGATTTTGTTGCAGATAGTTAGTTAAAATATCTAACGAATTGTGATAGAGTTCGTCAATTTCATCGTCTTTCGACAGGATTTTCCCTGATATTTTGGTGTTTTCCGATTCGAGAGCGACAAAACTGTCGGACAACATACCGATAAGCGTGTCGAACATTTTTTCCATCTGCAATTCTTCTATCAACTGCGGGTCTAATGGCGTACATTCTTCGTCAATGACGTGCCGAGCAATGCCTTCGGCAAAATCACCGATGCGTTCGAGGGTGATGCTTATTTTGATTAACGACAAAACCAACCGCAAATCAATCGCCACAGGGCTGTATAAAGCGATATAATTTTCGCAATCGCTGTCGATTTTCAGTTCGAAAGCATCGACTCGTTTTTCGCGGCTGGCGATTTCACGCGCCATTTCCACATCGCCGGTCAAAAAAGACTGTTTGGCTTTTTCGAGTTGCGACAACACTAATTTCCACATTTGGCTCACTTCTTCTTTGAGCGCTTGTAATTCTTTTTCTGTATGTTTCATATTAATTGATAATTGAGAGTTGATAATTGAGAATTTTTTTATATTTTTGCAAAATAATTTTTAATTTATTTATGGATAATATTCTTGAACCAAAATCGTATAAATTCGCCTTACGGTGTGTCCATTTATACCAATGGCTGATTAAAGAAAAGACAGAATTTGTTTTATCAAAACAACTATTGAGAAGTGGAACGTCTATTGGTGCTTTAATCAAAGAGGCAGCACACGCACAATCAAGAGCCGATTTTTTAAACAAAATGAATATCGCTTTAAAAGAAGCCAATGAAACAGAATATTGGTTAATGCTCTTGAA
>BNTV01000137.1 GCA_025996865.1 Bacteroidia bacterium | reverse complement strand
GAAGTTTGATGCTTCTTTCTTCTTCCAGGGGAATGCAAGAGTATCGTTCTTCATCGACCCCAGAGGTGATTATGATAATAATAATAAACATGGCATCGCTCCATTCCAAAATCGTCGCAATGCCTTGGCGATGGTAACACGTGGTGCGTGGACAGAGACCAATCCGGACGTTCATGCCTTCTGGCCGCGTCTATCTACGCAGGAGGTGGCTAACAATACGCAGCAATCTTCGTGGTGGTTGCGTGACGGCTCGTTCCTGCGTCTGAAAACCGTTGAAGCAGGTTACAATTTCAGCGGCATCAAACGGTTGGGATTGGAAAACATCCGTCTCTATTTCAGTGCGGAAAACCTGTTCGTCCTCACTCCCTTCAAACAATGGGACCCCGAAATGGGCGGCAACGGTATGGGATATCCGCTGAATCGACGCTTTAATGTGGGACTGCAACTTGCGTTTTAAACTAAAAATTAAAAACTAAAAACTAAGAATTAAAATATGATTAAAGATATTTGTAAAAAGATAATTGCGGACGTGGCGCGTAAAGACGCGACGCATCGCGTCTCTACAATCATTGTTGCTGCGATGTGCATTTTGCCGTCGTGTAACAATTATTTGGATGTTGTACCTGACAAGTACTTGACCCTTGAAACTATCTATTCCCGTAGAGAAGAGGCTGTTAATGCCTTGGCATCCGTTTATTATTATTATCATAATCACCTCTGGGGTCGATGAAGAACGATACTCTTGCATTCCCCTGGAAGAAGAAAGAAGCATCAAACTTCTTATAGCCGCCGGATAATCCGAAGCCGTACTGCATTTCAGGGGTTGTGGGGAAGCCCATGGCGATTCTGTCATTCATATTGATCACACCATCACCGTTGATATCCCTGTATTTGATGTCGCCGCCTTGGGGAATACTGCCGAGCGAAAGTTGACTCGGGGATTTGGCAACTTCGGCATCATCCACAAAGAGGCGCTCTGCCACATATCCCCACCGTACACCGGCGCTGCGCCCCTTTCTATTGAGGTATTCGTCCGCATAATCCGGTTCGTCATATTCCGTATATTTGTTTACGGCATACGTCAGGTTGGCACGTCCTGTGAGCCAGAAATCTTTGGTAAAAAATTTCTGATAATCAATGGATGCATCAATACCCTTCGATTCCATCGCGCCGACATTACCGTAAATGCCGTCTATTGATTGAAGACCGACTGTGGACGGGATGTTCGAACGCTCCATATAGATATTGCGCCGGTTATCCTTGAATACGTCCACCTGCAATTTGAGCGGCCCGTTCTTGAACAGGGCCACTTCCAAACCCAGATTGTATTTTTCGGATACTTCCCAACCAATATTGGGGTTGGCATACCTTGCAATGCTGTAACCATTGTAAGTGTTATTCATTTGTTCTCCCCAACGATAGCCTCTTCCACCGGGGTTAATCTGCGACATAAAGTGAAAACGATTGTCCCTGCTTGCGATAGCATCGTTGCCGACCTTTCCCCAGGTAAATTTCAATTTCAGCAGGTCAACGACATCTTTGGCGGACGCCCAGAAAGACTCGTTGGAAATCAGCCAGCCTGCGCCTATGGAGGGGAAGAAACCGAATCGTTTGGAACCGCTGAATTTCTCGGAACCATTGTATCCATACCCAAATTCAACGAAATAACGGTCATCGTAATCGTAGGTTAAGCGCCCTGAATTGCCGACGTTCCGTTCCGGCAGGGATTCAAATAAATTGGTACCCGATATGGCAAACAGGTTTTCCTGTACCATCATTACCGTCATGGCGCCAATGGAGTGTTTGTCGAAGGTACGGTCCCAATTCGCGCGTACCTCAAAATAGTATTTGGCGGAAGTGTTGCGGAGAGGATCGTTTTGTGTAAGCGAGTTTGACCCGCCATTTGGTCCGGTAGGATTCAGGAGAAGTAAACGATACTCATCCGTCATTGAGTTATATGACTGCACATCATAGTAAAACGGCCGGTAGGACCTTTTCATTCCATATCTGCTCCAAGTGCTGGCAGAGGCTTTGGCTTGAATTTTTAAACCCTTGGTAATGAAATCCAAATCCTGCAAGATAGTGGCCTGTGCAGTAACGGTACTTTCGTCCCGTGTTTCATAGCCCCTTACCATCTCGGCATAAGGATTTGGTTTCTGGCCATCCGTACCAATCGGACGACTTCCAAATAGCGTATGGTCGGTATAACGATTGGCTTCGTCCGGTTTATATACGGCCGGGAAGTCAACAGGGTTGCCGCTCATTACCATCTGGAAGATGTCGCTTGCAGATGTGTTTGGGCCTGTATATTTCTCATAACGAGCCTGTAAGCGAGTGTCCAAGGTCGTGGTGGGCGTCAGTTTCATGGTAACATTGTTACGAAGATTGAAGCGGTCGATATTGATATTGTTGTTGAAATTATTCCGGTTATCCACTTTCAACAAACCGTTTTCGTTTTCGTAACCGGCAGATACAAAGTAGGTCGCTACTTTTCCGCCTCCCGATACATTCACGTTTGCCTTGGTGTTGATGGTCTGTTTGTTGAACAGCATGTCATACCAGTTCACATTGGGGTAAATCATCGGATTGTCGCCTCTTATAGTGGCCTGTATTTTCTGCTCACTGTAATAGGCATTTTCATCAGGGAAGTCCGACAAATATGCCCGGTTATACAAGCGCATGTATTCTATGCCGTCAATCATTTCGGGAAGCTCGGTAGGGGCGCTCACGTTGACATCCATACGCGCATTGATTTTCACTTTGCCTTCATTTCCGCTCTTCGTGGTGACTAAGATGATGCCGTTGGCGCCGCGTGAACCGTAGAGCACAGCCGCCGAAGCGTCTTTCAGGATGGAGAAGCTTTCAATGTCATCGGCTGTCATGCGCGCCAAATCATCGGAGGTGGATTCAAATCCGTCAATCAGTATCAGAGGCGATGTAGCGTACCCGAAGGTGGTAACGCCGCGCACGAAGAATTGGGCATTGTCAGCACCCGGTTCGCCGCTGGTCTGGTACGAAATCAAGCCCGGAATTTTCCCTGCAAAAGCGGAGGTAAGGTTGGAGGCAGGTACCCGCAAATCCTTGGTGTTGACCGTCTCAATGGAGGCTACCACGCTGCTTTTCTTCTGTTTACCAAATGCCACAATCGTTACTTCGTTCAATTCGTTGATATTGTCTTCAAGCACAATAATCAGGTCGCCTTTCCCTTGAAAATCAAATGGTTTGGTCTGCATACCAATCAACGAAGCAGACAATTTTGTACCGACGGCGACATTGTCCATTTCGAAATTACCGTTTTCGTCGGCAAATACACCTCGCGGACTGCCCACCACCAGAATGGTGGCGCCGGGCAAAGCCTCGCCGTTTTTGTCCACTACTTTACCGGTCAATTTCCGTCCGCTTTGCTGTGAAACTACATTCTTTTCCTTACTCTCTCTGGCCTTGCTTTTCACCACAATTTGGTTTTCATCTACCTCGTAAACCACACCGGTTAACTTTTCCTTCAATATCTGTTGGATACTGGTATTACGGTAATTGGCCGACACCGGAACATTTGTGTCAATATCCGCCGCATCATAAAGAAACCTGAAATTGGAATTTCGTTCGATCACAGCAAACAAGTCTTTCAATGTGGCATTAGATAGTGTTACATCAATCCGCTTGTTGATAGCGTCTTGTGCATGCGCCGCAACTGCGGTCATAAAAAACAGGATGCCGGAGAATACCCATATTTTATATTTACTACCGGCATTTGTTGTTTTAATTAGTTTTTGCAATCTTTGCATGTCATTTTTTAATTATTAGATTATTATTTTTTATGTATTCAATGGTCACTTCTTTTTCTTGAATGGTAAATTTGATGGGAGTCAGCTTGTTAATCAGCGCCAACATTTCCTCAATCGTCTCATGGCGGATGGTCATGTTGTATTTGTGATTCCATTGCGGACTGTTCGTTAACCGGACATTTACGCCATACCATGTTTCCATTTTCCGGCACAAAGCAGCGGGGTCTTCATTGATAATCTGAAGCGTTTCATTGCGCCACAAGGCTATATCCGACAAATCTTTGTCATTGATGTTCAAATGCCCGTTTCGGGCGTTAAGTTGCGCCACCTGACCGGGTACGATATGGGTAATGGCTTTCTGTCCGGCAATGCGTATCCCCACACTTCCTTCAACCAGCGACACATTGACAATCGAATCGTCCGGAAAGGCCGAAACATTAAATTGAGTACCATACACAATAATGTCGGCATAAGGGGTAGTCACCACAAATGGATGCTCTTTGTCTTTCGAAACCTGCAAATAAGCCTCTCCTTCCAAGCGTATCCGCCGCTTGCCGGATTCGGGATAAGTCACACTGCTTTCGGAGTTTAGCCACACTTCGCTTCCGTCGGGGAGCGTTAGTGTTCCCTTGTGTCCTGCGGATACGGCAAATACGACGTCGTTCTTTCCGGCTTCGCTTTTTTCATTAAACCACCACGTCGCAGCGCCTCCGGTCAGCAGCGCCACAATCAGAATTGCAGCATACTTTCTTATTTCCGGCCATCTCAAAACGACAGGCGTTTTGATGTTGCCCTTTTTCTTTGCCTTACGAAGCATTTTTTCCGTATCCAGTCTGAACGGCGTTAAACTTTTTCCTTCCAAAGTTTCCTGCTGATCCGACAGGTAATGGTCGTATTCAGCGGCTCCTTCGGGAGAATTGATCCATTCAAAAAGCGCCATCAAATCATCTTTGGAAAGTTGATGGTGATGAAATTGTTCCAATAAGTTCTGAAATTTGTCTTTCATTTTTTTAACGTTGTATCTTTATAGTCGTAAAAAAAAATAAAAACTACTATTCGTTTTTGAAAAAATTTAAAAAAAAGTTGATTTTTTTCGGATAATTCTTTTTTTGAGATGCTAAATAATAATTTACATTTCTCTTTTGTCATGGCGGGTTTGACCTGCCATCCCCTAAATGTCGTTAATCGGCTTATAATGACGAGTTTTCACAACTCATTGATTTTTAATTACTTCACTTTATAATGAATTTATTAATAAAAACATACCAACAACTGACATTGTCGCAATTTTTACGTCGGGAATACAGTAATATTTTCATAATTCGCAGAATATTAGCATATTGAGAAATTTCATGGAACAAAATCGCGACAATTTAATTTGTGCCAAGTCTGGAGTTCTGAAATTATTATTTAGGAACTCAAAAAATGATTTAGCCAATAATTCAAAAAAAAATTATAACTTTGTCGTATAAATCATTAAAAAACGGAATTATGTCAATCAATCGGAAATTGCCCATCGGCATACAGGATTTTGAAGATTTGCGTACAAACAATTATCTGTACGTGGATAAAACAGCATTTATTTATCGTTTGGCAACGACAGGCAAACCCTATTTTCTCGGACGGCCGCGCCGTTTCGGTAAAAGCCTGTTTCTTTCTACACTCAAAGCCTATTTCCTTGGTAAAAAGGAACTTTTTGATGGTTTAGCTATCGCCGGTTTGGAAAAGGAATGGGTAGAATATCCGGTTTTTTATATAGACTTTAATGTAGGAATTTATACAGATACTCAATCGCTTTATCAAACTTTGAACAGCAATCTGAGACGTTTGGAAGAAAAATGGGGTAAAGTGGAAGGTGACGACAATCTTGCTACCCGTTTTGAAGGACTTATCCGCCGCGCTTATGAACAAACAGGAAATAAGGTGGTTGTTTTGGTGGACGAATACGACAAACCTTTACTCGGTATTATGGACAACCTTCAAGTAAACGATGAAATACGTAAAATATTAAAAAGTTTTTACGGCGTACTCAAAAGCGCCGACACTTACCTGCGTTTCGTTTTTCTCACAGGCGTCACCAAGTTCTCGAAAGTCAGCATTTTCAGTGATTTGAACCAATTACAGGATATTAGCATGAGGGAACAATATGCCGGTATATGCGGCATATCGGAAATCGAACTCATCAAAAATTTTCAGCCGGAAATAACAGCGCTTGCCGAAAAACAAGAACTGACTTACGAAGAAACGCTTGCCAAACTGAAAAAACATTACGACGGCTATCATTTTTCCGAAAACAGTGAAGATATGTACAATCCGTTCAGTTTGTTGAATACTTTTGAAGCCAGAAAATTTAGGGATTACTGGTATGAAACCGGCACGCCGACTTTTTTAGTTAAAATGTTGAAAAACATGGATTTTGATGTAAAGAAGTTGGAAAATGACCTGCCGTTCCCTGTGCGTTCGATTACCGACTATCAGTTTGGAGACGAAAATCCGGTACCAATCTTGTACCAAAGCGGTTACCTGACCATCAAAGCTTACAACGGACGCATGGACGAATATACGCTGGGTTACCCGAACGAGGAAGTAAAATACGGCTTTATGAACAACCTACTGCCTGTTTTTATGCCTAAAAAGGACGTATTGGGGGAATTTTCCACCGGTAATTTCATTCGCGACTTGATAGCTGTTAACGTGGATGGTTTTATGACCCGCCTGAAAGCCTTTTTTTCGGACATACCTAACGAATTGAACAATAAGGAAGAAAAACATTACCAAACCGTTTTTTACCTGTTGTTTAAACTAATGGGACAATTTGTACAAACTGAAGTGAGCAGCGCTATCGGTCGCGCCGATGCGGTTGTAGCTGTGGACGATACCATTTTTATTTTTGAATTTAAACTGACCGGAAAAGAAACAGCCGAAGACGCCTTGAAACAGATTGACGAACGCAAATATGCCGCAAGATACGCCGTAAGCGACAAAAAAATCGTAAAAGTGGGAGTTGATTTTGATGCGGAAAATCGTACTTTGAACCGGTGGGTACAGGGATAGTGGAATAATACCTAATACCTAATAATTTGAAACTTGTATTTTTATTTTTCATCACAAGCAACTTCATTTGTCGAAATGGTCATTCCCGTATCCGGATGATATATTTTAAAGAGTGTATTTCCCCCGCTGTTTTTATTCATTTCATTAATCAATTGTCCATAAGATATTTCCTGCAAATTAAAAACGGCTTCATGCTTGAATTGCTGCACTTTGCCGGATTTCGACCGCATAAATATTTTTTGAAGGGCAGACACAAAACCGGTCAGGATAATCGCCAGTTGAATCATCCACTTAAACAAACTGTTGGAATGCGGATAATGTTTTTTGAAAAAAATAAGCATCGCTTCGTAAAAATGTTTCACGTAGCGAATATCTTTTTTCGTGCTTTCGCCTTTGTAATGAATAATCGGTTCGGGAAAATAGAAATTGGAATAACCGGCCTGGTTGATGCGGTACGACAAATCAATATCTTCGCCATACATGAAAAAGCGATTATCCAAACTGCCTGATTTTTTGATGGTTTCCCGCCGCAACATCATGAATGCTCCTGCCAGAACTTCCACTTCATGCGTTTCATTTTCATTCAGATAACGCAAATGATAACCGCCGAAAACTTTCGAATGAGGAAACAGTTGCGCCAAACCCGACATCTTGGTAAACGAATTCCAAGGTGAAGGAAACCCCCGCTTCGACTCGGGCAAAAAATGTCCGAATCCATCGAGCATTTTCACCCCGACAGCGCCAACTTGTTTGTTTTCATCCATAAAACGGCAAACGTTGGTCAAGGTATTTTCACCCAAAACCGTATCGGGATTGAGCAAAAGCACATATTCGCCGCGCGCCTGTTCAATGGCTTGATTGTTCGCCCTCGAAAATCCGACATTCTCCTGATTATCAATAAAATGAACGGTCGGAAATTTCGGAATCAAATATTCCAAAGATTGGTCGGAAGAGTGATTATCCACCACAAATATTTCAGTATCAACATTTTGAATGGATTTCAAAACGGAATCCAAACATTGTTCGAGGTAATATTTCACATTGTAATTGACGATGACAATCGACAGTTTCATACGTAAATAATTTGTTTTAACTTTGCTTACCTGCGACAAAATTATAGAAATTTTCCGTATTGCAGCCGGTTTTCGCAAAGAATTTTTATCCGACTATGGATAATCCGATTTATTTCATGTACATTTGCAAAAAACAAATACCATGTCTTTCTACAAATATAATTTGTCCTTTATAACAATCTTGTTGTGCCTGTTTCATTTTCATGCACAATCGCAAACCATACAATGGACGGACAATCCGGGAAAAACATTTGTCTTTGAAATCAACAACGATGAAGCGGAAAAATTAATCCAAAGCGCCGCGAAAGATAGTTTGTTCCAAAAAATGCTGCACCGGCCGGCCGGCAGTTTTTCGGGAGAATGGAAAGACTGTCCTAAGCAAGGACATTTTATTTTCGCCGACATCAACCGGAACAAAGTCAATTACCGGTATGTTCCCATAATGCCTTTTCAGGTTTTCCTTTTCAGGGAATACGGGGTGTTGACTTTACAAGTAATTGACAATTCCTGCAAAATCCAAAATATCTTTGTCGGTTCAAAATAGTATTTGTATCTTTGTTTCCAATTATATTTAAATGTTGTTAAATCGAAAAGAACAGGATGCGACAAATATTTGTGTTTCAGGAATCCTTGTAATACGGATGTTGTTTTTTGCTTGCCGTACGCTTTCACGTTTTTTTACCTGTTTTAAACAATACATAATGAACAAAAAAAATCATATCCTCCTCCTTATCCTGCTGTTACCCTGCCTTGCAGTGGCGCAGGTTCATACGCAGGCACATAAGGATTCCCTGGTGAACGCCACCATGCACGCTGAAGGCAAAGACAGACTAAGAGCATACCAGTTATTGACAAACATCTATTATTTCGCGGAAAGCGGCTCAAACGACCTGAAAATGGATACCCTGCTAACCTTGTATAACCAAATGTTCGATGAGGCGGTACGACAAAAAGATATTGGCATGCAGGGAGTTGCCCGCGCAAATACACTGCTGGCATTCTCCAACAGACAGGAAGATGATAAAGTTTTGCGGCTGGCGCCAGATTACATTGACTATTTTGAAAGAATGGAATCATGGAAATATTACTATCCCATTTACCAGAAATATATACAAACCTTCTTTTATAGCGGCGATTTGGACAGAGGACTCGCCGAAGCAAAAAAGATGTACGAAAAAGCCATGCAGCGGAAACATAATGACGGTATGGGCTTGGCTCTGTTCTCAATGTCCAATGCCTACTGCAAAATGGAGCGACACGTGGAAGAAGAACAATGCATGAGGCAAAGCATAGAGATATTAAAAAAGGAAAGCGGCAAACTTCCTGTCGTTGCCGAAGGATATTATTTCCTGTTACAGTCGCTCTACTCGCAGGAACGTTATGAAGATATACTGAAGGAAGCAGGAGACTTCGAGCAAATCATCCATCTTTACGAAGAAGATTCCAAGTCGCCGCAGCCTACTGCATGGGTGAATCTGTACCGCAACTTGATTGACGCCTATATCAAACTTGGCGATTATGAGAGGGCGGAAAGTTACTGTCTCAAAATGGACAGTCTTCCGCACAATATGATTGGCGATCTCGCTCTGGCTGAAGATTGGGGAACAATATACGCCGGACGCGGGAAATATCAGAAAGCGTTGGAAATGTTTGACCGTGCAATTGAACTTTGCAGCGACTACCATGAAAGGGATATAAACATACCCAAACTGAAAGCCGAAGTGCTGGCAAAAATGGGGCGTGCCGAAGAAGTACATCATCTATGGGAACATATATACAGTGTTAACGACTCCACCCGCACTCTCGAAATTAACGCCCAACTCGATGAACTCCGCACAAAGTATGAAGTCGATAAAATAACCATCGAAAAAATACGCAACCGCAACTATTTCCTCTTTGCCCTCGGCGGCTGCCTGCTGCTGTCGGTCGCACTCGGAATATGGATTTATTACAGCCGCAACCTCGCCCGCAAAAACCGTGACCTCGTCCGCAAAAACCAGCAATGGGCAAATATTGTTCCAGCCTCAATGAATGATATGGACACCGAGAATGATATGGACACCGAATCGAAAGCTGCCGGAGAAAAAATAACCCCGACTGTCCCGGATGCAATGGACAGGGCGATTATGGATGAAATAGAAAAATTGGTTGCCGGAGGCTTGTACAAAAATACCAATCTCTCGCTGGACATGCTCGCAGAGAAAATAAACCAAAATCCGACTTATGTTTCAAAAGCCGTCAGCCACTGTACGGGAAGAAATTTCAAAACCTATATCAACGAATACCGGATAAAAGAGTCCATACGCATCCTGTCGAATGAAAAAACCAACAATATTTCCATTGACAACCTTGCTTTCAATTCGGGATTTAACGACCGTAAAACTTTCCACCGGATTTTCAAGAAAATGACTGGATTGTCGCCTAATGGATTTAGAAATAATATCTTAGAGAAATAAAAGGAGCATATAAGATTTTTTCCTGACCCAAAAAAGATGTCGCATTTCTTGAAATGCGACATCTTTTATTTTTATAACACATACTTTTGTCCATGAAATTTTCCAGTATTATCAACAAAATTAAAAAGTTAAAAAAGGATATGGACAAAACGGAAATATTAATAATAGCCTCTATCATCATACTTGCTGCTGCTATTATCCTGTACACTATTTCGCATTTCCGCTGGATAATAAGTAAAAAAAACAGGAGTCTTGTCCACCATCTTGTAGAAAATGCATGTCTGGAAAAAAAACTGGAACGCACACGGATAGAAAAGGAGGCAATGGAAAAACTCATAACAGACAATCTGAAAAACGCACAGCAAGCATCCGGTGCGGAAGAAAAGGAAGATAACAGGTAAACAGATAATAATAATGTAATATGTATAAAAAACGAATCTTATTCATGATAATCCTGCTCCCGGTTTTGTTTCAGGGATTTGCACAGCAGGCAGGAACAAATTCCGAAAAGGTCTCATTGCGCACCAACCTTCTTTACTGGGCAGTAGCAACGCCCAACCTTGGCGTCGAATGGCAGCCGTCGGATAATTGGGGCATCCTTGTAAACGGCGCATACAGCCACTGGATTTGGAACGGCGAGGACAAACAGCACCGCACCTGGCTCGTACAGCCCGAAGTGCGGTATTATTTCTCCTCCCCTTTGTGGAGGCCGGGAGGGGTTTGGTTTATCGGCGCGGAATTTCACGCCGGGCAATTCAACTTCAAATTCAACGACACGGGCTACCAGGGAGACGCGCTTGGCGGCGGCATTACCGGCGGCTACAAACTGTGCCTGAGCCGTGTTTTCGATTTGGATTTCTCGCTGGGTTTGGGTTATACCAGCCTGAAATACGAAAAATATTACCGCAGCAACGACGTGTTTGTGCTGAAAGAAGGCAGATTAAAGAAAAACGTGTTTGCGCCCACACAGTTAGGAGTTTCACTGATTTTTAAATTATAGATTATGAACAATATAATAGCAAAATTATCATTAAGGACTTTAAGGATTTTAAAGATTTTAAGGTCTTTAAAGACTACTGCCATAGCAGCCATAGTATGCTGCCTGACAAATTGCGTCAAGGAGACTCTCCACGAAACCGACCATCCCGAACACGGAAAAATCATGCTGGCCACCGTATGGGACGACCGTGGCGAAGGTCTCGACATCCCGGAAAGCTATACTGCAAGCATCGGCGACTATTCCGCCACGTTGCAGGGAACAACAAACGGCATCGACCACCTGTTCCCCGCCGGGCCATACACTATACATATATATAATGTAGCAGACAACATCGCCGTTTCCGGCACAACAGCAACAGCCGACTATTCCAACGGCTTATTAGGCTGGTTCTTCACCGGAACGGAAAACATTACGGTAGAAAAGGACAAAGACCACACCTTTACCGTCCCCATGCACCAGCAAGTGCGGCAACTGACGCTCGAACTGGAAATTACGGGCGATGCCAAAGGCCGCCTCACAGGCATTGAAGCCTCGCTTTCGGGCGTGGCGGGCGCAATCAGCATTGACAACGGCAACC
>BNTV01000136.1 GCA_025996865.1 Bacteroidia bacterium | reverse complement strand
TTTCAAATTGTTTGTCAAAATCGCTGCAAATGTAAGTATTATTTTTAAATAAAAATGCGAAATAGATAATTATTTAAACAAAAAATGAGTATTTTATTAAATTTCTCAAATTTATAAGGTTTTCACGCTTGATTATCCGGGAAAATACACAATTATTAGATTCTTTCAGGGTAAATATTTTATAAAATGGGCTGAAAAACGGTTTTGGATGGTTTTGATTCATGTTTGACAATAAAATCGGGGTGTTTGCGGCAACTATTGCATGGATGATTGGAAATGTGAACGTAAATGAGGTGTTTGAATTAGTATAAACACGAAGGCGCGAAGACAGGAAGACACGAAGTTTTTGGGTGTACGGTTGAATAACAGCACCGCTACGCGGCGCTTGCTCGGGAAACATTCACCTTATTCCGGGCGCTGTCGCACCCGGCTATAAACACAGAAGCGCTACGCGCTTTTTTAATCCGGAACGACAACTGTCGGATACGGATAGGTCTATAAACGCATAAGCGCTACGCGCTCTTTTAATCCTTCAACTTTTTACGTTGATCTGAGGATTTTCCCTGCGATTTTGGAATTCTCATATATTTCACCTAATTTTGTATCCGGAAATCACGATTCGTACCCTCATTAATGGAGATGTTACGGTTGTAATTATAAAACTGATTATGAATAAAGTTCTTGCATTTTTCTCAAAACCCCTGTTTTCGGATAGAAAATTTATTTTTTCTCTGTGGATGCTTGTTGCATTGTTTGTCTCGATGAAGCATATATTCAGAGGATTCAGTAATAACTTTCTGATATTCAGAGGGGTGTTTTATCATGTTATAGACCGTGTCAATTTATATGTCCCCTATCCGGAATATTTCGATACCAATCATTACGGACCTGTTTTTAGCCTGATTATTGCACCGTTTGCGCTTCTTCCGGTCGAAATCGGCAATATGCTTTGGTGCTTAACGATGGCGTTTGTATTGTTTTATGCCATTTACCGGCTGCCGGTTGCCTGGCATTACCGGGTCATTATTTTATATATTCCGCTGCACGACTTGTTTACATCCCTTTTGTCGGTACAAACCAATCCTTTAATCGCTGCCTTGATTATTGGAAGTTACATCGCTGTTCGGAAAGAAAAAGAAGGCTGGGCGGCTTGTTTCATCATTTTGGGACTTTTTATTAAACTATACACGATTATCGGCTTGGCTTTTTTCCTGTTTTCTAAAAATAAACGGAAGTTTATTCTCTATTTGATTTTGTGGACTGTAATCTTTTTTGTTCTGCCCATGTTCATTTCGTCGCCTCGATATATTGTCCAGTGTTACATAGACTGGTATCATTCGCTGGTCGGTAAAAATGTAGAAAATACAAATTCCCTGATGCAGGATATTTCTGTGATGGGAATGATCAGGAGAATATTCTCTTTAAGAACCATGTCCAATCTATTTGTCCTGATTCCGGCATTGATTTTGTTCGGTATGCAATACATCGGGAGAAAATGGTATGGAAATTTAAGTTATCAACTTAGCCTGCTGGCTTCATCCCTGTTGTTCATCGTACTGTTCAGTTCGGGATCGGAATCCGTGTCATACGTCATGGCGATGACGGGAGTCGCCATCTGGTTTGTCGTTCAGGACAGGCCGTCCGGTTGGTGGGCTGTTTTCCTGCTGGTATTTTGTTTCGTACTTACGAGTTTCTCCAATGCGGATTTTATTCCGAAGTTTATCCGGCACGGATTGGTCAGGGATTATGCCCTGAAAGCGTTACCTTGCTTTCTGGTATGGCTCGCGTTGGTATATCAATTGATAATACCCGGAAAGAATTTTACAAAAAATGAAGAAATCATAAAAGAATGAAGAAAAAAGTTTCCATAGTCATCTGTTGTTATAATGAAGCGGAAAATATTCCGACGGTAGTCGATGCGATTCATAAAAACATGGAAACAGCCGGCTATAATTACGAAATTATTGCCGTGAATGACGGGAGTTCGGATGATAGTCTGACCCTGCTCAAAAAGATGGCAGAAACGGATAAACGTCTGTTTTATGTTGACCTTTCCCGTAATTTTGGCCACCAAAATGCGTTGAAAGCAGGTTTGGATTATGCCACAGGTGATTGTATCATCAGTATGGATGCGGATATGCAGCATCCGCCGGAAATGCTTCCCCTGTTTTTGGAAAAATGGGAGGAAGGTTATGATGTGGTATATACCCGTCGGAAACAGGATAAATCCCTGCCGCTGATGAAACGGAAAACGTCTGCGTGGTTCTACCGTTTCATCAATTCTATTTCGGATATCGAATTGGAAGAGGGGACTTCCGATTTTCGTCTTTTGGACAGGAATGCCGCCGATATTATTATAAGAATGAAAGGGAATGATTTGTTTATCCGCGGATTAGTCAAATGGATCGGTTTCAGACAATACGCTATTGATTATATGCCTCACAAAAGGCTATGCGGAGAAAGCAAATATACCGTCAGGAAAATGTTCAGCCTGGCGGCGCAGGGAATTACGTCGTTTAGTGTAAAACCTCTATATGTGGCTCTTTATGTTGGTTTTTTCATCGCTGTCCTGTCTCTGCTTTGCATTCCTTATGCCGTTATCAGTTTTATTTCCGGATACTATATGGCCGGTTGGGCTTCCCTGATTGTAACGGTCGGATTCTTAGGCGGATTACAATTGTTTATTCTGGGAATTATCGGTCTGTATATCGGGAAGATTTTTATACGAACCAAAGAACGTCCCACTTATATTGTACAGGAGACAAATCTACAAAAATGATACTGTTGAGTTTTGATATAGAAGAGTTTGATATGCCTTTCGAATACGGCAGGGATATTTCTTTCGAGGAACAAATGGCTGTTTCGAAAGAAGGCGCACAAAGAATATTGCAATTGCTGGAAAAACAGGGGATAAAAGCAACTTTTTACGTGACGGCTAATTTTGCGCAACATGCTCCGGAAATCGTTAACCGGATCATTGAAGGAGGACATGAAGTCGCGTCTCATGGTTATTTCCACAGCAATTTCAAACCGGAACATCTGAAAGCTTCCAAAGAAGTGTTGGAGGAAATTACGAAGACCCGCGTGGAAGGATACCGGATGGCCCGGATGATGCCCGTTCCGGAGACGGAAATCAAAAAAGCCGGATATATTTACAATTCATCCATCAATCCGACTTTTTTACCCGGAAGATACAATAAACTGAATGAGCCGCGCACGTATTTTTTACGGGAAGGCGTGTGGCAATTACCGGCTTCGGTGAGTCCCTTTTTCCGGTTTCCGTTGTTTTGGTTGTCGTTTCATAATCTTCCGGCGAGCCTGTATCGTTTTTTGGTGAAATGGACCTGTAAGAAAGACGGTTACTTGAATGTCTATTTCCATCCCTGGGAATTTATGCCGATCGGACCGAAAGAAAAATATAATTTTCCCGGATATGTAACTAAAAATACGGACGGGAAAATGATGGAACGTTTGGAACAGTTTATTCTTTGGGCGAAAAAGCGGAATTATACTTTTGTCAGGACAAAAGATTTTATTCACAATATTGTGTTACAAATTTCAATTCCAATTGCAAATGATGCTTCAACGGTTTGTCTTCAGCATTACTGATGCCGAAGCCAATCAGCCGCACCGGTTGACCGGATAAATCAATTTGTTTCATGATTGCCCGCGCTACGTGCCAAAATTGTTGGAAGGCAGTAATTTTTTGCGGCAAGGTTTTACTTCGGGTGATTATTTTGAAATCAGCATATTTGATTTTTATCTTGCAGGAAAGTTGTCTCATTGCTGATGGATTTGGTGACTCGATTCGGTTCCACTTTCCGGTTGTCGATACCGCGGGCATATTGATAAAGATCGTGTCCTGCTTTTCCAAATAAGCGTACCAGTTCGGTTTCCGGACGTTGTTTCAAATCCAGACCGGTAAAAATATGATGGTCGTGCATTTTTTGTGCGGTTACTTTTCCCACCCCGAAAAACCGTTCGATTTTCAGGGTTTCAACAAATTTTTCCGCTTCCTCCGGCGTGATTACAAAAAATCCGTTGGGTTTCTTATAATCGGAAGCGATTTTGGCGAGGAATTTATTGATGGAAACTCCGGCTGATGCAGTCAAGCCCGTTTTTTCAAAAATTTTTTGTTTAATTTCTTTGGCTATGAGACCGGCAGAAGGATTGTTTTTGTGATTGACGGTTACGTCCAGAAAAGCTTCGTCCAAAGAAAGCGGTTCAACTAAATCCGTGTATTCCAGAAAGATTTCACGGATTTGCGTCGAAACTTCGTGATACACTTCAAAGCGGGCCGGAACAAAAATTAATCCGGGACATTTGTTCCTGGCTGTCAGAGACGGCATGGCGGAATGGACGCCATATTTGCGGGCTTCGTAACTGGCAGTGGCGACTACGCCTCGCGCTTCCCCATAGCCGACTGCAACGGGTTTGCCTCGTAAATCGGGATTATCACGCTGTTCTACGGCTGCGTAGAAAGCATCCATATCGATGTGAATAATTTTTCGCATACTCGGAATTATACTGCAAATATATCTCAATCTTTTTGAAAACTGAAATTTGTAATCAATAGAGGGTTTACGCTCCGGATTTTATTTGTTTTGTCTTAAATTCATGCAATCCGGAAAAGAATGAATAATAATAAGATGTTAAATTCTATTGGAATTTGTATTTCTATTATTATCAGCTATTTAAATAAATTAAAAATTGAAATTCATTTATTTTGAAACAAAGTCGCTCTTCCGTAAACAAACAATATTGTTATTTTAACTTTAATTTTGCACAAATTTTTTTTATCACTTACAAATCAAATTTTAAAATTCATGCAAAAATTATTATTGAATGTAGCCATTTTTTTAATGGCGTTTGTAGCAACAACACAAGGGCAGGTTACTATCGGATCGGCGCTGGCGCCATCCAAAGCGGCCTTGTTGGAATTGAAAACACAAGAACCCGATGGCAACAACGTCACATCTACTGTGGGCGGGATAGTATTACCCAGAGTGAGATTGGTGGATAGTAACACACTCCAACCTTTTATTCCTCTTGACGATCCCGAGTGGATAGCAGATGCCGACAACGTTAAGAAAAAACATGTAGGATTGATTGTGTATAACGTGAACACAAGTTCACCGTTTATTGAGGGACTTCATATATGGAACGGCACGGAATGGGATCTTACAATCAGTGCGGTGGAAAACGGAATGATGTTTCATGAGAATAAAATCAAATTAGGCGGGCACTTGACTGAAGATACGACGACGATTCATCTTCGCGATAAAGTTTTAATATTTGATAGTGAAGAAAGCCCTACACATGCAGTTTCAAGACATGGAGGACTCAGATTCAAAGATTTACCATCTATTGCCGCAAATTCGGAAGTTTTGGTAGTTGACGATCAAACAGGAAGGATTGGTGTTAGAGCGGTACAGAGTCTGCCGGCTCAAATGGCCTTTTTCCAGTCGAAAACAGAAACAGAATTTTCAGCAAGCACTTCTATCGGTGAAAATATATTTGTTGTCCCTTGGGATGGTGCGCTTATTGCAGCAGGAGGCGATAGCGAGACCAACAACTTAATAGATTTTATTTCTTCGGAACATTCGTTTGAATTGCGAGATACTGCCAGTGTTGAGGTTAGCGGATATATAGGCTATGCGGGAACAGCTAGCGGAACCAATGGTTCGTCCGCCGGCCCTGGTAATTCAATCATCGTAAACCTTTCTATAGAAGTGAAAAGGAGTGGTTCATCTACTTGGGATCAGTTCTCATCTGTACGTGGCGTATATTACGAAAGTACGGCCGCCTATCGCAATACTTTAAGCGTTCCTCCTGCCTTGTTGATGGGGTACAAAGGTGACAGAATCCGTATGGTGGTGCATATAAAGCCTTCCGGTCTCGGGGTTAATCACTCTCATCCAAGAATTGTAGTTCCTTTTGGAACGAAATTCTCCAAATCGATAAAAATAATAGCACAATAGTTAATGCCAATCCTGCATTAACTCATAAAAAATCTTAAATTCCTGTCATGCCGGTTCTTTTTTCATCTTTTGCCGGTAATGACAGGACTTATGTTTTTTCATCAACGTCGTTGCTGTTTTTCACATATTGTTTGAAATATTCGGAGGGTGTAATTCCTTCCTGCATCTTGAACGCTTTATTAAACGAAGACTGGTTTTTGAATCCGGAAGAAAGATAAATGTATTTCAACGTATATTTCTGTGAATCTTCCTGCTGCATTAATTCCTTGACTTTTTCTATCCGGTAAAAATTGACAAGGCTATTGAAATTCATATTTTCTTTGCTGTTGATTGCCTTGGACAAATAGGCAGGATTGATATTCAAGTCGTGAGCCATCTGAGTTAGTGAAAATTTTTCCTGAAGATAAGGCTGTTTGGTTGTAAAGTATTCCATAATCCGGGCGTATATTTGCCTGTATTTTTTTTCTTCTTCATTTTCCGCATTCAACAGATATTTTTCTTTTTCATCGTTCACCAAACCAATTGTATCCATTAATTGGGAAATTTGTATCCGGTGGAACCGGTGCATGTAATACAAACTGTAACACACCAGCAGGAAAGCAGAAAATGCACTGATGATGTTCGCTGTCAACATATTGTAAGCAGACGTAGTATTGAAATTAGGGTAAATGTCTCTATACAAAATAGATGCGTAATAGTGCCGTAAAACCTGAGATAAAATGATTGTCAGCACTACCAGCAAAAAACCGTAACCTATCCATTTTGCGGCTTTTTTACCGGGATAAATCACATAGATACAGATCGGCGTAGCAATGTACCAGAAAAGCAGAGCTACTACACCTACCGACAAATCAAAAATAGTGGTAGGAAACAGCACGACGAAGAGAAGGATAAAATAAAGCCTGACAAGTTTTTTAATGTAAACGATCGGGACTACATGCACCAAAACAATTGATATTATGTGAATAACGACTTCCAAAAATAAAATATAATTGAAAGGGTAGGGTAATGGACTGTACGAGTATATTGCATAAACAGTGGACATTGCAACAAAGTATAAAATGCCTAAAATAAATTGTTTAAATGTTTTGTCGTAAGCGTGCGAATTTTCGTGATTCATCAAATTGGTTTCTATATATCATTAATTTCGAGCGCGAAGGTATAAAAAATTAAATAAAACCTTTAATCTGCAAGCAAAAAAATGTCACATATCGAAAAAAAGATTCTGTGAAATTTTACGAAAACCGGCAGGAAAAATTTGGTTTGACTTTAAATTCTAAATTGATTTTCAAGAAAAGGAAAAAACGTTGTAAATTCAATCTGCAAGCAAAAAAATGCCATATAACGAAAAAATATTATAGCGGATTTTCGGAAATGAGATTTGAAATTTTTTTTGTACATCCCGAAAAAAAACATACATTTGTAGTTTCAAATAACCATGTATGGAAGACATATTTTCAAAAATAGGAACAACGCAAACGTTAAGCCAGAAAATCGAAAGACGAATTGAAGAGGCTATTATCCAGCGAAAACTAATTCCCGGGAATAAACTCCCGTCTGAAAAAGATTTGTGTGCATCGTTTGCCGTAAGCCGGACAGCCCTGCGGGAAGCCCTTAGGCGCCTGAACGCTCGCGGATTAATCGAAATCAAAAAGGGTAGCGGCATGTATGTTTCCGAAATTTGCATTGAAGATGCTATAAAACCCTTGAATTTGTATTACGATTTGAAATTCGATTCCAATCTCATTGCCCAAATGATTGAAATGCGGTTGCTTTTCGAACCGCAAATCGCTCGTCTGGCTGCGCGGAACCGCACGGAGGAAGACCTGCTCGTTTTGAAACAAAACCTGATAGATCTCGAAGAATGTAATCCCGATAATACGCAATTGGAAGCCGATACCATCAACCGCTTTCATACCCATATCACCAAAGCGACCGGTAATCCGATGATTGTTGTCAGCATGGAACCCATTTTTTCTCTTTTGCCCCGCATGAGGAATTTTCTATATGCCAATGTGGATGGGGAAAAAGAATATACACTGAACGCTCAACGAAAAATATTTGAAGCGATCAAAGCCAAAAACGATAAAGAGGCGCACGACGAAATGCGTGCACTTCTCCGGCGGAACCATGAGGTATATGGTAAGCATTTTAAATCATTGTTGGCGAAGCAATAGCATTTATGGGGATGACCCAAAAAGAATATTTTGCACGTCATTGTTTCGCCTATGGCTCGCAATGACGAAACCAGACTTTTTAGTCAGTCCCTGCATAATATGTATAACAAAAAAATTATTTTGGTATGGCTGAGTTAAAAAAGTTCAAAGAAAGTTGTTTGAGAAAACTCTTGAGCGTGCTCTTAACCGGGATAGCCCTGAGCCTTTCCGGGAGTTTTAATGTGATTGCTGAAAATGCGAGGGGGGTAGAGCCTTCCGGCATTCAGCAGAATGAGCGAACTGTAACCGGTGTTGTTACGGACAGGAGCGGCGACCCTTTGATTGGGGTGAGCGTTCGGGTTCAAGGTACGACCGAAGGTTCCGTTACGGATGTCGAAGGTCGTTTTTCTATTAAGGTAAAAGACAACAATCAAGTATTGCTCTTTTCGTATGTTGGTTACAAAACCGCTTCGATAGTTGCCAAAAGCAATGTTGTCAACCTGGCTTTGGAAGAAGACGCCAAACTGATTGACGAAGTGGTAGTTGTCGGTTACGGAACGCAGAAAAGGGTAAATCTCACAGGCGCTGTAAGCACTGTGGATGTCAGCAAAGTCCTTGAAGCCCGTCCGCAGTCGGATGTAATAAAAGGCTTGCAAGGAGTCGTTCCCGGTCTGACCATTCTGCCGTCGAGTGGCGAACTGAACGCTACTCCGGAGATTCGCATTCGCGGTGTGGGTACATTAAGCAACGATGCGAAAAGTAATCCTTTGATATTGGTTGATGGCGTCGCCATGGACGATATTTCCTATTTGAACACGCAGGATATTGAAAACATATCTGTTTTGAAAGATGCGGCTTCATCTTCCATTTATGGGGCGAGGGCTGCATTCGGCGTTCTCCTGATCACTACCAAATCGGCAAAGAAAGTGGACAGGGTTTCCATCAATTATGTAAACAATTTTGCCTGGGAAACGCCCACTATCCTTCCCGATTATCCTGATGTTCCGACCCAATTGCGCGCATTGATTAACGCAAACGACCGTGCAGGAATGGAAAGCGAATTATTCGGCATGTATCTGAAAGAGATGCTTCCGAAAGCAGAGGCATGGCAACAAAAGCATGGAGGCAAAACCGGCTACCGGGAAATGGTATATGGCGACGATTTCGAACTGTCATCCGGAGGACGGGGCTTGTTTTATGCCGACTGGGATGTAGTAGGTATTATGTTCCGCAAATATAAACCGTCTCAAAATCATAACGTTTCTATACAGGGATCCAGCGGTAAAACTTCCTATTTCATGTCGTTGGGATACAATCACCAGGAAGGCGTCCTGAATTTTAATCCCGACAAATTAGACAAATATAATGCGACGATGAATGTGAATACCGACGTATATAGTTGGTTGAAAGTAGGCGGCCGGTTCAACTACAGCACAAAGGATTACACCTATCCTTACCAATACCGGACGCCCTACCAGTATATCTGGCGTTGGGGCAGTTTCTTCCCGTATGGCACCTATCAGGGCGAAGATTTCCGCACGGAGCCGGGCTACATGAAACAAGCGAATGATTGTACTACGACCGACGCCAATACCCGTTTCGGAGGTTATATGCAGGCAACCCTTACAAAAGGCTTGACATTGAACGCAGATTATACTTACAACATTCGGCACTACAACAATAATTATGTCGGAGGTCCTGTTTATCTTTGGGATTTCTGGTCGCCACTGAATTTAGACAATGGTCCGACAGACGTGGCAAGCGCCGGTTATAAGGATGTTTCGATGGAATCGCGACAATATAAATCATACGTTTTCAATGCATACGCCAATTATGAGTTTACATTGGATAACAAGCATAATTTCAAGGCTATGGCGGGTGTGAACGCCGAAGAAGGCGATAACTTCATGCACAGTTCGTACAAATTAGGCTTACTTGATAAGACAAAAGGCGAATTTGATCTGGCGACCGGCGCCGCGACTGTGGACGGATGGCACAATCAATGGGGAGTTGCCGGATATTTCGGACGTATTAATTACGATTACGAAGGGAAATATCTTTTGGAATTAAACGGTCGTTATGATGGTTCTTCCAAGTTCCCGTCCCATTCCCGCTGGGCTTTTTTCCCGTCGGCTTCCATCGGTTACCGCATCAGTGAAGAACCGTTCATGCAGCCGTTGCGTCCTTATCTTTCCGACGCCAAGATACGCGCTTCGTATGGTGAAATAGGCAATCAGGCTGTGGGCGACAATATGTTTATTTCCACCATCGCCAACATAACGGCCGGAAATACCTATTGGATAGACAACGGTGCAAAAGCGACCATGTATGATTTACCCAAATTAGTATCTACGACATTATTGTGGGAACGCATTCAAACAACCAATATCGGCGGCGATTTCGGGTTCCTGAACAATGATCTGGTACTTTCGGCCGAATGGTTCCAACGCGATACGAAAGACATGTTGGCTCCGGGCAAAACCATGCCGCAAGTTTTAGGAACGACAGCGCCGTATGTCAATGCAGGCTCCTTGCGTACAAGCGGTTGGGAATTGAATCTCAACTGGCGCCACCGGTTTAATGATGTGAATGTATATGCCGGTGCAAGCATCAGCGACTATATAACGAAAGTGACCCAATGGGATAATCCCGAAAAACTACTGAATCAAAACTATACAGGTAAAATAGTAGGGGAGATCTGGGGTTTTGAAACCGACAGGCTGTTCACGGAAGCCGATTTTAATGCCGACGGGACCGTAAAAGACGGTATTGCTTCGCAAGTAGGATTGGAACAAGGTCAATTCCACTTCGGACCGGGCGACATCAAATTCAAAAATTTAGATGGCGACAACATAATCAGTGGCGGCAAAGGCTCGGCGGACGATCATGGCGACCTGAAAGTAATCGGTAACCGGACGCCGCGCTATCAGTACAGTTTCCGTTTGGGCGGCGACTGGAAAGGTTTCGACTTGGATGTATTCTTCCAGGGCGTAGGCAAGCGGCAGGAATGGACGGTCGGCGCTTTCGTGATGCCGATGATGCGTGGCGCAGATGCTATCTATGCCAATCAAACGGATTATTGGACGGAAGAAAATAAAAACTACAATGCGGAATTTCCGCGTATGTTCCCCGGTAATGCAGGGCAAGGCAATATTGCTTCTATTTCTTCGGGAAATCATAACTTTTATCCGCAAAGTAAATATTTGGTGAATATGGCTTATCTCCGCCTGAAAAACCTGACTTTCGGCTATACGGTACCCAAAGTTTATACGCAAAAAGCCTATATACAAAAAGCGCGGATTTATTTCAGCGCCTTGAATCTTGCCGAATTGATCAACAAAAGCAAAGCGCCTGTTGATCCGGAAATAAATGCTGTTGACAGAGGATCAAACGGACTTGGCGCTGCCGCCTTGGGCAATGGAACCTGGGGACGCATCGACCCGATGTATCGTTCGTATTCGTTTGGTATTCAAGTAACATTTTAATTAAGTACAAATATGAAAAATTTGAAAACAATTATAGTCATGTTATCGTTGGTTACCTTAACGGCTTGCAACGATATTCTGGATAAAGAACCGTTGGACACTTTTACCAACGGAAATTTCTGGACAAGCGAAAGTAATGTGAGAGGATATGCTTTTGCTTTTTACAACGACTTCCTCGGTTATGGAAACGGAAATACTTTGGGCGATTTCTATTTCAAAACCTTGTCCGATGACCAGGTCGGCAATGGTTTTTCCAATTTTACACCTGTTCAGGTGCCGGCTTCGGATACCTACTGGCGCGACCGTTGGATCATGGTGCGCCGCGCAAATGCATTGCTCGAAAACGTACATAGAGTTCCCATGTCCGAAGCGGCCATTGCC
>BNTV01000135.1 GCA_025996865.1 Bacteroidia bacterium | reverse complement strand
ACCCTCTACCATGCTGCTGAAACGAATGGAACGTTCTTCGCCGCCTACCCAAACTCCACCTACCAGAGACGGGGTAAAGCCCATAAACCATCCGTCGGAATTGTTCTGGGTTGTTCCTGTTTTTCCGCCCATAACGCCGGTGAATCCAAGCCTGCGGACGCGTGAACCTGTACCTCCGTCAACTACACTCTTAAGCATGTACAGCATTTTACCGGCTGCATCATCCGTAATCACTTCCTGGGTTTGCGGCGTAAAGGTATCCAAAACATTCCCATACCTGTCCTCAATCCGGGTCACATAAAGCGGCTCAACCCGGATACCCCGATTGGCAAAAGCCGAATATCCTGTAACCATTTCACTTACAGAGGCATCACACGAACCTAAACAAAGTGAAACAACGGGATCAATTTGTCCTTTCAATCCGTAGGAATGTAACAAACGTACAAAAATATAAGGATTCAACTGCTTCATTAAGAAAGCGGTAACCCAGTTATCAGATCTCTGCAAGCCCCATTGAACGCTCACCATTTCTCCGATACGATCCCGTACGGTATTCTTTGGAATATAAGGTGGTCTTCCAAAGGCATCTGGTAATGTTTGCTCAACGTGTAATACTTCGCTACAAGGCGTTATTCCGCTTTCCATTGCCAGCGAATACAGGAATGGTTTTATTGTTGAACCGACTTGCCGTTTTCCGGAATTGACCATATCATATTGGAAATAAGTATAATTAGGTCCGCCGACATACGCTTTTACAGAACCTGTACGAGGGTCCATAACCATAAAACCGGTTCGCAAAAAAGATTTCATGTACTTGATAGAATCCAATGGACTCATAATGGTATCTTTGGCGCCTTTCCATGAAAAGACGGTCATTTCGACCGGAGTATTAAAATTCTTTTTTATTTCGGTTTCGGATTTACCGTTTTTCTTTAAAATATAGTACCTGTCTGTTTGTTTTATAGCCTTATCCAATATTTTATTTATTTCATTTTGCGTGAGGTCATTAGAAAATGGTGCATTCTTATTTCTGGCCTTTTCTTTGTTAAAATTGTCTTGCAATCCTCCTGAAAAATGATTTACAACTGCTTCTTCCGCATAGCTTTGCATACGTGAATTTAAAGTTGTATATATCTTTAAGCCATCAATATAAAGGTTATTACGGGAACCGTCGGCTTTTTTCTTTTTGTTACACCAACCATACAAAGGATTTGTTTCCCAAGCGAGGGAATCTTCACTGTATTTTTCTATTTGCCAAGCGGGATAATTTTTTCTTTCAGGTTTGGGAGCTGTCAAAGTCAGACGTAAATATTCCCTGAAATAAGGTGCTAAACCGTCTTTGTGATCAACCCGGTTGTACCTCGTAACCAGTGGCCGTTTTTGTAAAGAATCGCTCTGAGCTTCGGTTAGAAAGCCGTTTTTTGCCATCAGGGACAGTACAACGTTTCTTCTTCCTATCGTGCGCTCCGCTTTACTGATGGGATTGTAATAGGAAGGATTTTTACACATACCGATCAATGTAGCCGCTTCTTCAATGGAAACGTCTTGGGGCGTTTTACCGAAATAAACCCAACAAGCAGATTGAATTCCAACAGCATTGTGCAGAAAATCAAATTGGTTGAGATACATGTTGATAATCTCTTCCTTGGTATAGTATTTTTCTAATTGAACAGCAATTACCCATTCCACCGGTTTTTGGAACAGACGTTCGAGGGTACTGTTCGCATGAACCGAATAAAGTTGTTTGGCCAATTGTTGCGAAATTGTACTTGCACCTCCCGCATTCTGGAAAAAAACAAATCTCTTAATAACAGCACGTGATAGACCATAAAAATCAATGCCCGAATGCTTATGAAAACGGATGTCTTCCGTAGCAATCAAGGCATTGACAACATTTTTGGAAAGATCATTGTAACTGATATAAACTCTGTTTCCTTTTTCTATCGAATAAGTTCCCAACTGCACTCCGTCTGCAGAAAGCACTTGAGAAGCATATTTGTTGATCGGATTTTCAAGATCCTCTATATTAGGCATATATCCGATTTTTCCGTTAGCAATCAGAATGATAATCGACCCGAATAACAATATGCAGAAAATAAGAATAAACCAAGCATACTTAATGACCTTCTTCATGTGTAAATAATTTGTTTTTTCCTCTGTTTAATTTCAAAAATAAAATGTACAAAAGTACGAGTTTATTTTTAAAAATAAATCAATAAATCCACATTAGCATGGTTTTTTATCAATTTTTAGAGGATTCTTGATTATTATCACGATTCAATGATTTTTTTTTGTTTCAATTCAATCATGAATGCAATAAATAATCCGATTCCGCCGAAGAGAGCAATAGAAGCAAATTCAATCATACGTTTTTGATCCCAATTTATTGTCTCTCCATAGTACATTTGAAGAAAAAATGCACACAAACAGCCTAAACCGATACCTATCAATAACAATGATATCCTCAAAGGCCAAGAACCAAAGCCTTGTTTCTCATACAAAATATTCGGCAAACGAATAGGTTCTGCCGATTCAAGATTCAGCGAAATAAGTTTTTCAATAATAGTTAAACGTTCTTTCCTCTTTACAAATAATTCGAATATTTTGTAAGTACCCAAGGTTAAGAATCCCATAACAAAAATAGCTGTAAACTCCATAATCATTCATTTTTAATTTGTTAAACAATAATTTTTATATACTCTTTTGACGCAGGATTTCAAAATAGGTTACAAAAAACGGATTTTTCTTATCTTTGTAACCAAATCGCTTTTCTTGCGTCTAAAAAAAGATGAAAAACGATAATGACCTGCTCTATATACAAAAGGTGAAAGCCGGAGATTTCCGGTCTTTCTCGGCGATTGTGTCTAAATATCAGAACATGGTCTTTACGATTGTCCTCAAAATTGTTGAAAACCGGGAAGACGCCGAAGATATTACGCAGGAAATTTTTATCAAAGTTTTTAAATCGATTCAACAATTTCGGGAAGATTCGGAGTTTTCGACTTGGTTATACCGGATTGCGTACAATACCACTTTATCCGAATTGCGGAAAAAGAAGTTATTTTTTACTTCAATAGATGATGGATTTTTTTCTGTTAATGAATCATTTACGGAAGAAAATGATGATGAAGAAACAGAAATAAAATGGCAATATTTGGATAAAGCCATGAAAAAATTACCGCCGGATGAAATTTTTTTACTTACTTTGCACTATATAGATGGCCAATCGGTCGAAAATATAGGCCGGATAAGTAAACTGACGGTTTCTAATGTGAAGGTGAAATTACACCGGATTCGGAAAAAATTGGCTGTGGAAATACAAAAACTTATACAACAGGATGAATAATAATAAAACAATATCAGACAAACAATTAAAGGATTTATTTAAACAAATTACTTTAAATTCTCCTTCTCCCGGTTTCATGGAAAATCTGATGACCAAAGTTGAATCGGAAGCTCAAAAACAAGCGAAGAAGCAGAAATGGATTCCTTTTTTGCAAATGGCGGCAGGGGTTTTGGCGATTCTTCTCTTTCCCGGCTTGTATATTTATTTTTTCATTCCGGATTTTCTTTCTTTGTTTACTTTATCTCATTTTAGTTTGAAATTTGATCCTACCATTACGCTTATCGGGTTCACTGTCTTGCTTTTGTTGGTAGCTGATACTTTATTCCGGCAGCATTATTTTTCGAAAAGAAAATAAATACAAAAATATTTTTTTACTTATCTTGTGTGTAATAAAAATTTCATGTAATTTTGTGAAATAATAAAATTAAAATAGTATGGCAACAATACTTTTAGATTATGATGCTCGCAATATACAAGCAAAAAAAGCATTGAACAATATTCTTTCTTCCGGTTTCTTCAAAGCAAAAAGCGGTAATTTTTATAAACAAGAAACGCTATTGGATAAAAGGAAAAAACTTGATAAAGAATTGGATAAATATTTGTTTAATTTGTCTGATTTTAAGTTTAGCAGGGAAGAAGTCAATGACTATGAGTAAATTTGCACTTGATACGAATATTTTGTTATACAGCCATGATGAAAGTGCTGTCAACAAACAAAATACGGCAAGGAATTTAATTGTTAAATCACCAATTATTTCTACGCAAGTTGTATCGGAATATATTAATGCAGTGAGACGGATTATAAAATTACCGAAGGAAAAAATATTCAGCGCATGTCTGCCGAATTTAAAATGTTGCAACATTTACATAGTCAATATTGCGACGATACAATTAGCGGAACGTTTAATTTATCGTTACGATTTTCAGATATTTGATTCTATTATTGTAGCTTCAGCGTTAACAGCCGGTTGCCAAACTCTTTATTCCGAAGATATGCAACACAATATGAAAATAGAAGACCAAATGACTATATTCAATCCTTTTTTATGAAACCTCAGTAATCCAAAAATAATTTTTGTCTGTCTGTACGTAATATAAAAAATTTCATGTAATTTTGCATGCATATAAAACCCCGTTAAGTAAAAGCATGAATAAAATTATTAAAAAAAAAATTCTTTCCGAAAACGTAATTAAATTTGAGGTCGAAGCCCCTCTCATTGCAAAATCCAGAAAACCGGGACATTTTGTCATCGTAAAAGTAGGAAAATTCGGAGAACGTATCCCTTTGACTATCGCGGACTCAGATATTCAAAACGGAACTATTACTTTAATAATTCAACAAATAGGAAAATCTTCCCGGAAAATTTGCGCCCTCAACGAAGGCGATTACATCACCGATTTGGTAGGTCCTTTGGGTAAAGCTACTCATATAGAGAATTTTGGAACAGTTGTGTGTGCCTGCGGCGGTGTAGGAACGGCTCCCATGTATCCGATTGCCCAAGCGATGAAACAGGCTGGGAATAAAGTGATTGTCGTTTTGGCCGCTCGCACCGGAGACTTAATCATCATGGAAAAGGAAATGAGAAGTTTTGCCGATGAAGTGATTATCATGACCGATGATGGTTCGTATGGACAAAAAGGATTGGTAACCTTTGGTGTTGAACAAGTTATCAACCGGGAAAAAGTCGATTTATGCGTGACGATAGGTCCGGCTATCATGATGAAATTCGTTTCCTTGCTGGCAAAAAAATATGAAGTTCCTACGGTAGCTTCTCTAAATACGATTATGGTTGACGGAACGGGAATGTGTGGTGCATGCCGCGTCACAGTCGGCGGAAAAACCCGTTTTGTGTGTATAGACGGTCCCGAGTTTGATGCTCATCAGGTAAATTTTGACGAGATGTTGATGCGCTTGAACGCTTATAAAGACTATGAATGAATTGAGAATTGAGAATTGAGAATTGAGAACGATACGGTAAAAGTAAGGTGAAAGGTTAAGGGTAAAAGTAAAAGAAATGGATAATAAAGAATATTTGAAGGAAGAGAGAAACGAGCCATGGCGTGAAGAACTGCGCAAAAGTATGAAGAACAAAGACCGTGTAGCCATTCCCCGCGTGAAAATGCCGGAATTGGATGCTACCTACCGTAGTCGCAGTTATGATGAAGTCAATTTGGGATTATCTTTGGAACAGGCTGTGCAAGAGGCAAAACGCTGTTTGGATTGTCCCGATCCGTCGTGTATGAGCGGTTGCCCTGTGGGAGTGAATATTCCCAAATTTGTCAAAAATATCGAAAGAAACGAAATATTGGAAGCTGCCAAGGCTTTGAAAGAAACTTCAGCTTTACCGGCCGTTTGCGGTCGTGTTTGTCCGCAGGAAAAACAATGCGAAAGTCAGTGTATTCATTTGAAAATGAAAAGTGAATCGGTTGCTATCGGTCATTTGGAACGTTTTGCCGCCGATTATGAGCGAGAAAAAGGTTCAATATCAGTACCCCAATTAGCTGCAAGTAATGGAATTAAAATTGCTGTGGCAGGTTCAGGGCCAGCCGGATTATCTTTCGCCGGCGACATGGCCAAATACGGTTACGACGTGACGGTATTTGAAGCTTTGCATGAAATCGGAGGGGTTTTGAAATATGGGATTCCTGAATTTCGTTTGCCGAACAGTATTGTGGATGTGGAAATCAATATCCTCCAAAAGATGGGTGTAAAATTTATCACCAATTGCATTGTTGGGAAAACAATTTCTTACGAAGATCTTCATGAACAAGGTTTTAAAGGCATTTTTGTAGCCACAGGCGCCGGTCTGCCTAATTTCATGAATATTCCGGGGGAAAATCTCTCCGGCGTTCTGTCTTCCAATGAATACCTTACGCGCATTAACCTGATGGGAGCCAACCGGGAAGATACGGAAACGCCTGTCTTTTTCGGAAAAAAAGTCGCTATCATCGGGGGCGGAAATACGGCCATGGACTCCGTGCGGACTGCTCGTCGCCTGGGCGCCGATAAAGCCATGATTGTTTACCGGCGTTCGGAAGAAGAAATGCCGGCCCGTCTGGAAGAAGTGAAACACGCTAAGGAAGAAGGAATTATCTTCTTGACTCTCCATAATCCCATTGAATACATCGGCGACGAAAAAGGCCGCATTAAACAAATGGTTCTCCAAAAAATGGAACTCGGCGAACCGGATGCTTCCGGTCGCAGACGTCCGGTTGAAATTCCCGGAGCCATCGAAACCCTTGATGTGGATTTAGTCATCGTAGCGATAGGGGTCTCCCCTAACCCACTCATTCCAAGTACTTTTAGCGGATTAAACGTCAGCAAATGGGGAACAATTATTGTGAATCAAGACAGTTTGCAAACCGATTTATCCGATGTATATGCCGGCGGAGATATTGTGCGGGGCGGCGCCACCGTTATCCTCGCTATGGGTGATGGACGGAAAGCTGCCGCAGCCATGCATAAAAAATAATTAAGTATTGGAAGAACGAACAACAGAATAATAGCTAATATATTTAAAAATGACATTTCTTAAAATTAATCAACTGAATATCAATTGTGTAGAATTGAATAAAACGGCGTCGGAAACCATTGTTATGGTACATGGGATGCTTACCAATATGTCGGTTTTCTATTTGAAAATTGCGCCTAAACTGGCTGAAAAATACCATGTTGTATTATATGATATGAGAGGACACGGGCTGAGTGAAATCGCTTCATCGGGCTATGACGTGCATTCCATGTCTAAAGACTTATGGGAGTTATTGGATGTTTTGGGATTGGAAAAAGTTCATCTTGTCGGTTACAGTTATGGCGGATATATTGCATTGAATACGGCGATACATCATCCTGAAAAAACAGACAAAATAGCGATTATTGACTCGCCGACCCCGATCAGTACATTACCTCAACATTTACAGAAAGAATACGACCCTGATTTTTTTGAACAACATGTGAGGCAATATTCCGAATCGACACAAATAATGCCCAGTAAGCGGCGCATGGAAAAATTCCATAAACTAAACCGGTATTTGTTTGAGGAAACTTCTATTTTTAATGATCTATTGCTGAACAGCGATTTTTTTGATAAGGTTGCCCAAGCCCATCTTCTCAACGAAACACTTTTGTTGTATGCTGACGGTTCCGACACTCGTGAAGCCGGTGAATTTTTACACCGGCATATAAGCAACTCCCATCTGTTTTTTGGAGATGGGGACCATAATATTCCCATACAGAATCCGGATTGGCTTATAGAAAAACTGTATGACTTTTTTGATTCTACAGGAAATGGAATTTTATAATTCTATCGGTATGCCGTTATAAAATTCTAAAATTTTAATACGTAGAATGTATTCATACTTTGCTTGCGCCAATTCCGATTGGCTTTGTATAAGCCTGGATTTTGCTTCGTTAAATTCAAAAACGGCAGCTTTACCCAATTCATAGCGTTGCTGTGCATACTTAAACGATTCTGAAGCGAATTTTACCGTATGTTCCGATGCTCTGTATTTTTCCCGGGCGGCTGTGGCGTTTTTATGAGCTGTTTGAATTTCTTTATATAAAGTTTTCTTATTATTTTCCAAAATTAACTCCTGATTTAACACTTCAATCCGGGCGCTACGCACTTTGTTCCGTACTTGATAACGGTTGAAAATGGGAATGCTCAGCCTTAAACCGATCAATTTATTCCCATTATCCCTGATTTGATCTGAGAACGACGGGTTTAATGTCACAGGTAGATTGGTGATCGGATTAATCTGTTCGGTCGGTTTATAGATATGCGAATAACCGCTTCCAATTCCCAATGCAAAGTCTAATTGCGGATAGTATCCCGCTTTTGCAATATTTAAGGCTTTTTGGGAACTTTCTACTTTAAATTCCTGACCTTTAATCACCGGTTTAATGGTTAATGCATTGTCGTATATGATAGCCGGAGATTGTAAGCCGTTGCTGTATTTTTGAATAATATCGCCGTTCACTTCCGGAACATCAATATCGAAATTCTCGAATGTTTCCAATTCCAGGTTTTGCGCAAGATCCAGCAATGCCAAATCAATGTCGTTTTGAGCATCGACGACTGCCGCTTCGTCTTTTGCAACCTGCGCTTCAATATCGTATAATTGCGATTGTGGAATGCTACCGGACTGAACAAGCAGTTTTGTTCGTTCAACCTGCATTTTACTTAATTCCAATTGTTTTTCATTGATGTTGTACAATTCTTTGGCAAAAAGAGCGCGTAAAAAGAGGGAGGTAATGTTCAGGGACAAATCGTCCTTTGCTTTTTCGAGCTTTTGAACAGCCACTTTAAATTCTAATTTTGTATAGGCAATCTGATTCGGTATCCGGAATCCGGTAAAAACAGGTATTGTACTTTGGACGTTGGAAGTTAAAGCGGACTGGTTCCAATCTTCGTATTGACCTAACAGGTTATTTGAACGCTTGAAACTCCATTCCTGGTTTACCGAGGCATTCAAATCCGGCAGCCGGCTGTTTTTTGCCGTATTCTGCTGTATTTCGGCTTCTTCTTGCTGAAGTCGAAGTTGTTGGACATTGATGTTATGGTCAATAGCATACCGGATACATTCTGCAAGCAACCATTTTTTGTCCGGTGAAAGATGAATGGTTGGTTCTTCCTTCTCTTTTTCCGGTTTATTTTCGGATTGGATAGTGGATTGGATCGTATTGACAGGTAATTTCAAACTGTCTTTTTGAATTTTCGGATTGTTTGATTTGTCTTTCTTATCTTTGGAGAGCGCTTCTTTTTGTTTACTGACTAATTGCTGAAGTTCCTGCAATTCTTCACTGAGTGTTTTTTGCTGCGCGTGAATTATATTGTTCGGAGTTATCAGCAATACGAATAATAAAAAAATCAAATGAGGTGTTTTCATTATTTGAATGTTTTTAATGTAATTATAAGTTGATTATTCTACGGATGAGTCAATTTTGATGCCTCTGATTTTGTCGGACAAGTTCAATCCGGATTTAACTTCTACGATGATTCCATCCGATAAACCGATTTCTATCTGTTTTTTTGTAAAGACCGGTTTGCTTTTGTTATTTTCCAAAACATAAACATAAGCAGTTCCCCTGTCAAATTCAATTGAACTTTCCGGAATGGTAATTGCGTTTTCTACCTGCTCAAGTATGATATCCGCATTGGCGCTGTAATTGGCGCGAATAAAGGATATATTCGGAGTTTGTATGGCTGCTTTGATTTCATACAGTACGCTTCCATTCTTTTTTTCCCCTTTCGGTGCAATATATTCCAATACAGCCTTGATAGCTTCATGGTTGACTGCGCCTATGGATATGAAGACCGGCATACCTGTCGTGATTTTTCCAACTTCGGTTTCGTCGAGCGTTCCCTTAAAAATCAAATCATCCATATTGGCAATGATAGCGATGGTTGTACCATCGTTAAATGCGTTTGCGGAGATAACCGAATTACCTTCTTTTACCGGAATATCCAGAATGGTTCCGGCAATTCTGGAGTGAATAAGCGTATTATTTACCGAATTTGATCTTTTGGAAGTACCGATCTTCACAATTTCCAAAACATCTTCCGCTGTATTTTTTTCTTCCACCGTTTTACGGTAATTCGCTTCGGCCACTTCATATTCATTTCTGGCAATTACATGGTTTTCAAACAGCATCGTTTGGCGCTCATATTCCTTTGTTACTTGTTCCAAAGCAATTTCTGCTATTTGCAAACGGGATTCCGCCTCTTTCAGTTGTTTGATTTCCGTAATGATTTTTAATGAAGCGATGACTTCTCCTGTCCGGACTTTTTGCCCTGTTTCCTTGAAAATTTCTGAAACAATTCCGGATATTTCCGGTTTTAGGGCAACTTCGTTTCGCGGCTCAATATTACCGGTAGCTGTCGTCGTATTTTGGATATCGCCCGTTTGGGGCGATATGATTTCATAAACCGGACTTTCGGGACTCGAATTGTTCCACAAAAATCTAAATACGACAATCAAAATTATACCTGCACTAACAAGTGCAATGATTTTACCTGCTTTTTTCATGTGTACATAATTTGTTTGTTAATGATGTTATTTTCTATGGATATGTTTATTTTTCAGATTTTACACAACGGACAGGGAGAATATAATCATCAATAGGCCCACCATTCATCTGGTTGATTTCATTTATATTCCCTGTGTCCGCACCGAAGGCATAAGGAACAAAGTAGAAGTCCGCAATCCACCAATAGCCGTTGTTTCCCCAATCTTGCCAACTGCTATCATACTGCCAGTAATAGCCGGCATGTGCGGATTCCGAGAACCAATGATCCATTTCTTCAGCAGTAGCCTCTCCGGAATTAATGTATTTCCGTAATTTTTCCACCTGTTGGACTGTAGGCAACTCATAACCTTGCGGACATGCTGTGCGGGCATCGTCACTCGGATAATAATATCCGCGCTCACCCTCAGACTGACCGGAATAAGTAGTCATCGTTGGAGACCCGGTATTCTCTTTGAGATTCTCAATCATCCAAACACCTATGCCATCCGGATAACTATATACCTTGTATTTTGTACCGCTATCTCCCTCTACGGTAGATTCAATCACCTCAATTGATCCGGCAGATCCGGTTGTTTTCGTTCCGCAAGCATTTGTCAGGATGACTTTATAATCAATAGTCTTTTCGCTCATTAAGTCATAATCGGGCGCCGTTCCCGAAATTGTCAACGTATTTCCTTTTCTTGCGGCAGTAATACCGGCCGGCAAACCGATAACCTCTACGCTCTCAACGCTGAAAAGGTTATAAGTAATATTGAAGATAGCTTTTTGCGATAACACCTTTTGCTTTGCCGTACTGGCATCGCCGGTCAATATCGCAACCGGCGCAGGACAAACACCGGCCGGATTTCTGCGCACACACCTGGCGACATAGGTACCCCACGTATTGGACTGATTTTTCACAGACTCACCGAAGGAAGGGGGAGTATTTGGATTAAAAGACGTAAAATAATAGCCATAAGAAGCATAATCTGCAGTCTCCGTGCTGCTCCAATAGTAGAGATCAGGATTCGGATCTAGAATATTAACCGGATAGAACCCTAACATTCCGACATTGTATAAAGCCTCAACCTCTTTCAAATTCGGCAAGTACCAATCCGTATATCCGCCTGCTGTTTATTTGACCAATGACAACACTTTGCAATTGGAGGGAGGTACGAACGCCGGTGCGGAAGGTACGATAATATATAACACCAACGAGACTTTGTCCGGTGGCAAAGGGCTTTATGTCTGGACCGGACAAAAGTGGATTGCTACCAATGCCTGCGGCAATAGCTTAGGTTTCGTCGGCGGTTACTCTGTGATAAATGGCGCCGTTGATTATTCGGATACGGAATCCGGCGATGTGGCTAAAGATTGGACAGACGCCGACAATGAAAAGCTTTCCGGTATTGCTTGGCCTGTGTGGAACAATCTTCCTCGCGGAATTAACGCCGGTGATTTGATGGTGTCTGAGTTTGTTTATTCGAGCGATGCGCAGGTTTCTTCGCCCGTTGCTTCTGCTTCCCCTTTTTATTCTGCCGCTAACCTGGAAAATCTTTCTTCCGGTATTACATGGGCCGACGCAGTTAAAAAGTGCGCAAATTTAACAGAAGGCGGATATACGGATTGGTACTTGCCGAATTTGAAAGAGGTTGAGGCTTTATACAATGTCGGAATGTTAGGGTTCTATCCGGTTAATATTCTAGA
>BNTV01000134.1 GCA_025996865.1 Bacteroidia bacterium | reverse complement strand
ATGCAGATAATAATCCGGTTGATAAAATAAACAATGTCCTAATCTTGCTCCTATAACAATTCCTGCAAGACAATAATAAAAAAGTTTAGTGTAGATAATCTCTGAAATTTTTTCCGAGTCAAAAATATGTTTGAGAATTATTCGTATCACATATTATTTGGGCTTTGCAGCCCACTGTTCTAATTTCAACAATGTATCTCTATGAAACATAATGCAAATGTTTTAATTTGACGGTACAAAGCTAATGATTTTGTTTTAATTTGACGGTATAATTAGCGAAAAAATGTTTCAATTTGACGGTAAGAAGGCCTATTTTTCATGTGATTAAGCTGACTTATCAATAGAGGAATAATCCCGAAATGCCTGCCAAAACAATCATCAGGATGGGGTGAATTTTGAAGAATTTGGTCAGAATAAAAGCTACCGCAAAAATAATAATGCTTTTGTAATCAATAAAATTCTCTCTGTTCATCAACAAAAGGGCAGCGGAAGCAATCAATCCGACGACTACCGGCCGAAGAGCCGAAAAAGCGCCTGCCACATATTGATTTTCACGGAATTTCGTATAAGTCCGCGCAACGAGCAAAACGATAATAAACGACGGCAAACAGACTGCAAAAGTAGCAACAACAGAACCCCATACACTTCCGGTGACGGTATAACCTATGTATGTTGCAGAATTGATTCCAATGGGGCCGGGCGTCATCTGGGAAATAGCGACAATATCGGTAAATTCTTGATTAGTCAGCCAGGCATGTTTTTCCACCACTTCGCTTTGAATCAGGGAAAGCATGGCGTAGCCTCCTCCAAAGCCGAAGAGACCGATTTTCAGGTAAGTCCAAAAAAGCTGAAAATAAACCACCATAAAATAATCTGATTTTTTAGTTTTTAGCTTTTAACTTTTAGTTTTTAGTTTAAAACCCGCCCCCATGATTGCCGCCGCCAAAACAATATAAACCGGCGACACCCCCCAATACCCAATCAAAACCGCTGCCGCAACCGGAATAACAACCGTTTTGAGATTGATTCCTACAGCCTTGGCCGTCGTAAAAACCGGAACAGCTATCAAAGCTACCACCGCCGGACGGATGGCTTTAAAGATTTTCACTACATAAACATTCTCGTCAAACTGCCTGAAAAACAGGGCAATCAACAGAATAATCAAAAAAGAAGGCAGTATGGCGCCTAAAGTGGCGACGATACTGCCTACATATCCTTTCAATTTATAACCGGTGAGGATGGAAATATTTATGGCAAAAATTCCCGGAAGCGACTGTGAAATAGCCACTGTGTCTATAAATTCTTTCGGCTCAATCCACTGTTTTTTTTCGACAACGTCTTTTTCTATCAGCGGCAACATGGCGTAACCGCCTCCGAGAGTGAATGTACCGATTTTAGCAAAAGTGTAAAATAACTGTCCGTATAAATTCATTGCTATCTGGTTCTTCTCACGCTTTTGGTTGGAGTTGAAGAAGATTTCTCCGCTTTTGCCTTCGGCGCTTTTTCCTCTTTAGTTTTTTCCGTATTGTTGCTGCTACCTCTGCTTGCTTTTACCGTCGCCGTTTTCTTCTCTTTCTTGTTGGATGCGACAGTTGTTGTATCTTCCTGAACCCAAAGCTGTTTCTGGAAAAACTTCAATTGGCTTTCGATACTGTCCTGCGCATGTTTCAAGGCTTCAGGCTCACTGCCTACTTGTTGCGCCAAAGTTTGGTTTTTCATGTTGACTGTTTTAATGATATCTCCCGAATACATTTTCTTCATGAAATAATCATCTATTGTGTAAGTCAATGCATTATTATAATCCGAAGTCATAATCAATGTACGGGAAAGATAGGGACGAATATTCTCGTAAGGTATCCAACAGATAGGATTGGTTTGAGTTGTACTGTCATTATAGTCCACCCGAATCATAACCGGACAAATAGCCGTTACCTGTGAATTAAATGTCCCCGTTGCTTCATCAAAAAACCAACCTTCTTTTATTAAATACTTTGAAACATCCTGACCTGGGATATCGGCTTCATCTACAATGAATTTTGCATTTTCACCCGTACCTTCTACCGTATAAGGTATCAAGTTACTTTTTAAAACATCTTCGAAAGAATATTTGGTATCGTCAGTAAAAACAGCTTCCCGATCAGCTATATATCTATAAGTATCTATTCTGCCGTCACTCATCAATTGAAATAAAAGCGTAAAAAGATTGACTCTATCCCCTATCGGCTGAACAGGGTATCTCAAGGCTGCATTATCGCCCTTATCCAAATCGATCATCTTGAATATCTCCCTCAGCCAAACCGTATGAGTGGGAACTCTCGAATTATCCAGATTTTTTATTTTCGCTCTTTCGGTCAACGGAACCGTTTTGTCGGGAGTAGTTTCATCCGACGAACGTTGACGGGTTCTGCGCACCGGAGCCGGATTTTGCTGTTGAACCGTTTGTTGCGGTTGTTCCTGAACTTCCGCAGACTGGTTTTGTCTGTTTTGATTCCGTTCGGCTTGCAACCTTCGTTGCTCTTGAATCTGTTGCTGAATTTGTTGTCTATCGGGCGTCGTCTGTGCAATTCCTACACGAGCAAACGCAAAAAATATAAACAGCAAACTAAAAAAATAAATCGGTCTCATATTTCAAAATTTCCTTGATTCTTTTTATTAATTAATGATGATTTCGAGCGGAGAATTTAATGTCCTTTCACTGCCGTCGGGACCACGGGCGACAATTCCCCTGATCAACACCCGTTTTCCACGCTGCAACCCACGCATCATCGTCTTTTGGCGTTCGGTAAACGCAGCGCCTTGAGCGATTTCCTTCACATCCATACCCATATTGTCGGTAATCGTAACTTCATACCGCAGAACGGTAAACGGAATATTCAACAGTCCGTCGTCAATGGCTACTCTGATTCCTTCGGTATTGAGCAGAATTGCCCTCGCCAAAGCGCGGCCCCCGCCTTCAAATTTCTCCGGATTACCTTTGGCGTCGGCTACCATCAAGAAAGCGGTCGGCATCGGCAAAGGTCTTACCTTGAAATTGTTTTTACCCATTTCCTGTACCCGTCCGTCGGCTGTTTTCGCTTGCACCGAAACAACGGCTTCAACGCCGGCTTTGGCCGGACGGGCAACCCAAATGTTTTCATTTGTGCGGGTTAATGTTCCGTTAGTCATCGTTGCCGTGATATGGTTGCTCGGTACACCCGGAACTGCAATCCGCAATTCGTTGTCAATACCCGGATACATCACATTCATCAATAGGGAAGCAACGGTTGCACTCGGCTCAACCACAGAATATTGCGTTGAAAAATCACGGCGCAAAAGGTTTCCGTTGCCGGAATTGATCTCAATATAACCGGTTACCGGAAATGTTCCGGTCGAACCTGTTCCCGCGACATACCGGCCGTGGGCTTCGGGAGGCAACATCTTGCCGTTCACATAAATAGCCGGTTGTTGGGTTGAATCTATGGCCGATAATACCAAATCGGCGACATAGCTTTGCCCCCGCATCATAATTTGTGATTGCGGAATGACTTGCGCTTCAATTTTATTTACTTTATAATCCTGTACGTCAACGTTTCTCAGAAGTTCGCTTAACACTTCGCCTTCGGCGTAACGAATATCGTTTTGCAGTTTGGTCAACAAGGTAACGGATGCAACTACCGGCATTTTCCAGAACATGGATTCTTCCCAAGTCTGGTTGTTTTCTTTGGCTTTTCTCGAAACGTCCGTACTCAGGTTCGATTTGACAATGTTCCTTTTTACCGTATCTACAATTAAGGTAGATACAAAGTTCCGGTAATTATCAATGGCGTCTTTGAGCTTTTTACCGTCATTTTTTCCGTGCTGAAACATTACATCGTAAGCAGCATCCAAATTGTCGGGACGTTTGAGGTTTTCGGGATCTCCGTTTTTTCCGTCGGATTTTTGCACAATTTTCAATTTCAAATCTTGCGTGAAATTGAACAATGAATCGGATCTTTCTTTCACTTCTTTGGCGTAGTTGTACCATTTTTCCGTTTTCGTGGGATTCAAGTCATGGTATTCTACCATGTCGTTGAAAATCATTTTGTTCCGGGTAGAAGTCGATTTCATTGTTCTATCTATGCTGTCTTCCACCAAGGCAAAGCCATCCAATACTTCCGTAGAAACATTGAGGGCCAACATCGCAATGAAAACCAGGTACATCAGGTTTATCATTTTCTGTCTGGGGGAATTGGGACTGTTTGCTGCCATCTATTCTAATTGAGAATTGAAAATTGAAAATTGAAAATTATAAAGGTGCATTGGGGTTGGGAGTGAATCCGCCGGGCGCGTTGCTGAAATAGGGATTGCCTCCCGCACCATACGCATTCATGGTCATCGCATTCAACAGGCGGTTGTAAACGCCGTTGAGCGCGTGCAACTGTTGCGCCATTTTTTCGGTTTCGTTACGGAATACCGAACTGTCCACAATCGAACCTTCATACAAATCCTTGATACGCATCAAACCGGAGTTAATCCGTTCAATTGCATCAATTTGAGAGCTGATGCTCTTCAACTGTATTTCGTATATCGTATTCAAACCTTGTATGTTTCTGTTCAAGGCTTCCATTTGATGAACGTAACCGCGCGACGATTGATTGATTCCGTCGGAATTGTCGGTAATGCTCTTGTAAGAATTGAGCAGAACATCCGATACATCGGTCAGGCTGTTAGTCACGGAACTGAATTTCGACATGTTTTCCGACATCTCCGATAATTTATCCAGGTATCCTTGGGTAGCATCGGTCATTTCAGCCATTTTACCTAATTGGTCGGCTGCCGCTGCCATCTTCTTGATACTGGCTGTCAATGCGTTACTGTCTTCTTCCGAAATTTCGACCGCATTAGGAATGCCAAAGGATTGACGGACTTGTCCGGGAGACATTGCTTCAACGGCTTCAACAGCGCTTTTCGATTTGGAAGTTTCCGCTGTTTCAGCTCCTCTTCCAAAACCGGCTCCACCGAACCCACCGAAACTTGCTCCGCCGATAACAATAGCGCCTCCGGTTCCTCCGGAAGCTGCAACTCCGGTTGTTCCGGCACCTGCACCTTTCACTCCACTCGCCGAACCAACACCGCTTCCTACCACAACCGAGCCGCCGGATCCGTTGCCACCGCCAAATGCCGGTCTATCGTCGGCATCATTTGTATCCAACACCGGAAATACTCTATCCCATTGATAGTCTTTAACCGGCGTATCGAAAGCCGAAATCAGGAACACAAAAAATTCCGTAATCATACCGGTTGTCAGCAGAAAGGTACCGTACGGCCAGTGGTTGATTTTCGCTAAAGCGCCGATGATGACGACCGCAGCTCCCACGCTATAAAAAACCTGGAAAAATCTTTTACCCGAATCGCCTGATAAAAACTTTTCTACAATGTTTTGATATCTTTTTTTGAAGCCCATAATTTTTTAATTTTAATCTTTATTTTTACATCTATTTTCAATATTGCGCCCGCGTCTCCCCCTTCAGGGGGCAGGGGGGTACATTATTTTTTCCCTTTTACTTTGGAGAAACCGACTTGCGTGCGAACGCAACGGAATCCAATGTAGGAACGTTGTTCATTCTGATATTCGAAGGAGCGCATATCCGAACGGATAAAGTGCGCTACATCTTTCCACGAGCCTCCGCGAACTACCTTTTTCTTCAAGGCGTAAGGATCTTCCTTCGCTGCACTGTAACGGTATTCGGGATTCATATCACTCATAATTTCCGGACCGGATTCGAGGTAAGCGGTTGAAGTCCATTCCGCTACATTACCGGCCATATCGTACAGGCCAAATTCGTTGGGCGAGAAAGAAGCTACTTTGGATGTAATCAAGTGTCCGTCTTTCGTATAATTACCGTCATCCGGTTTGAAATTGCCGAGGAAACAGCCTTTTTCGCCGGTTACGCCTTCCGTTGCCCAAGGATAAATGTTTTCCGATTTTCCGCTTCTTGCAGCGTATTCAAATTCCGCTTCCGTCGGTAAACGGTAAGGTTCGATGGTATTTTTGAATCTACCGTCTATTGACTTTTTCAGGTGCTCGGTTCGCCAAGCGCAAAAAGCATTGGCTTGTTCCCACGAAATGCCTACTACCGGATAATCGTTGTATCCGGGGTGATTGAAATACAAACGCATGTAGGGTTCGTTATAAGCATTGTTGAAATCGTTAATCCAAACGGTTTCGTCGGGATAAATATTTACAATATAAGTGTTTAGAAAGTCATAAATAGAACTCAACGGGCGGGTAATCGTTTCGGAAATAATTACGCCGTCTTCATTGATATAAGCGGTGTCTTTCGAAATCATGATTACTTCGTTGGGATCTACTTTGATGTCGGTATTCCTTACCCTTTCGTCCGGTTCTAAGCGGTTTCTCCTTAGTGCGTAAGAAGTTGCATCGAAAACGGAATAGCGGTAAATCATTTGTTTAGGGTCTAATTTTGTTTCCCCGGTAATCGGATTCGTCCAATTTACGCTACGCATGGCCGCCAATTCGTCTTCGTTGGCTCTCCGCTCTGTTGGGATGGGTTTACTCCAATTTAATACAGGAGGATCAATCGGATCACCGTTTTTGTCTTCCTCTATTTTATAGGTATCGTCTCCGGCGGCGTAAAGTCGTTCACGGATAATCGAATCCTTGACCCAATACACAAATTGCCGGTATTCGGCATTGGTAATTTCCGTCTCGTCCATCCAGAACGCATCGACAGAAACGCCTTTCGGGTCTTGATAAATGCCCCATAAGGAATCCGGCTTGGCAGGACCCATTTCATACGACCCTCTCTTAATCAGCACCATACCATGCGGACTCGGTTCACTCCAACCGGGAGCGCTTACGCCAACCAATTCACCTCCGTCTCCCGAAAGCGATCGTCCGCAAGAAACAATGAAGAATGTCAGTAAGGCCAAGAAAATCAGATTTTTCATATTATAATATTCGAACACTTTTATGTTTATATTTTCCTTTCTTTTTAAAATTCAAATCCATGTTGTACTTTAAAAATAGTTCATGGCTGCCTGTCGATACCTTAACAATCCTTGAAACAGGGAAATCGTAAGCATAACCGGCTTCTATCGCCTTAAATTTACCACCCAACACCAGCACGATTGCATCTCCATATCTCCAAGAGATGCCACCCCAAAACTTTTTATCGTAAATCATTCTTACAGAAACATCTACCTGACTGTTACGCAACATGGCTTTCAGCGTATTTGCTTCGACTCTCTCCGTCAAAGAATCGGGATCCAAATATAAAGAACTCATTTCCATTGTCTTCAACAACACAGTGGGTCGTAATTCTAATAACGGATTGTTTAATTGTATATTGTATCCGCCCACAAAATAATATGATCGCGGGATTTCGTAAGTGTGATTTTCGTCCAAATCTACGTTTGGAGCTAACAGGTGATTGACCGATAAACCGGCAAACCATTTTTCTTTGGAATAAAACAGACCGAGTGAGGCGTCGATACTGTGTCCGGAAAGCAGACTGGTTGGAATCGCTTCATCTTCGGGGCTGTGGTAGTCATCTCCTTTGGGAATCTCCACTTTGGTTCCGTCAAACGATTGCGTGATGTATCCGCCCTGGAGGCCCATGCTGAAATCGCCTTTGAATAATTTTTTCTTCCATGCGTATTGTCCGTAATAGGCTGTAGTACTGAACAAACCGATACGGTCATTGTACATCAAAGCGCCGAAGCCGTGAATTTTTCCAAGCAAGGAGTAAGGCATATTGGCCATGAGAATCGTCGTCCGGGGCGTATTCGTATTTTCCATTCCCAACCACTGAATACGGCTCATCAAAGTCGCTTCCAGATTTCCCGATTGTCCGGCATAAGCAGGATTAAAGTAACTAATGGTTGCCCAATAATTACTTAACTGCGTATCAAACTGGGCCTTCAAGGAAGAAGACCCAGTCAGCAGGATTACTATCAGAAGAAGACTTTTTCTCATTCATAATAGTAACGAAAAGAATAATAAATAATTGTATTTTCTAATGAATCGGCGGATTTTTTGTTTCGGAATCCGGTTCTTCCTGCCTGTACCATTTTACTTTACGGGACAAATACATGACAACTCCAAGTATGACGAACAATCCGATGCTTCCGATAAGCAAAGCGACATCTTCCAATTGAAGTATTATGTACAGAAAAACGTACAAGATGCCCAATAATACGGACAAAATAGCGGTTTGTATCCTGTTTTTGAAAATGCTGTACGAATAAGCTGTTATCATAACCACCACCGCTATACTCGCAATCAGATAAGAAATCATGAAACCGAGGTGTTCCGATATGGACAGAAGCAAGCAGTAAAACAATATCAAGGCAATGCCGACCAATGAATATTGAATGGGATGTATCCGCAATTTAGCCAATATCTCTACGAAGAAAAACACGAGGAACGTAAGAGCGATGAACATCAACGAATATTTTGCAGAACGCATGTTTTGCTGATAATGATTGACCGTATCCACCAAATTGACGCCGAAAGAGGTATCTTTGGCGCTATCGAAATTTTCATCTATCCAATTGGAAGGAATGCCCCGGTTGAAACTCAAGATACTCCAAACGGCTTTGAAATCTTTGTCCCCGATTTCGGATTCCGGCGAAAAACTGCCGATAAATCCGGGTGATTTCCATTGTCCGCTCACTTCGACTTTGGTTGTATTTCCGACCGGAATAAAGTTCATGCTACCGCTTCCGTTCAAACTCAATTTACAGTTAAATGGTAAATCATCCGTTGTTTTTCCCGAAAGATTGCCTTTCAGGTCTGCAACCAAAGTTTTTCCGGTTAATTTGGTGTAACCGTTTGCTTCTATGGTATATGCCCGACCATTCAAATTGAAATCAAAGAGCGAAGTAAGACCGTGTAAATCCGAAATACCGAGAGAAATATAGGCTTTATCGAAATGAAAAACGCTGTTCTCCGGAAGCGTCAATGTACTCACAGGCAAGAAACGGCCGGAAACAGTTATTTCGCTTTTGTACAAAATCGCCTTGTAAATCCCGTAATGGCGTTCTTCGGGAAACAATTGCGTTTTGATATCCAATTGGTCGGGAGTCAGGTGCAATTCGTGCTGCACGGTAACCGGTTTATTATCCGCACTCATCACGGTGGATGTAAAAGGGATGTTCAGAACAGGCCCGCACAAAGTTTGAGAACTGCTCCATTTTTCATTCAGTTTTTCGATGGTTTCCTTGCTTCGTTGTTCCCTTTCGTGAATCAGATTCTGAATCATCACGTTGGGAATGAGTAACAATAAAGTAAGCCCCATTACAATAAACGCTTTAAATGTCAGCGACATAGATAATCTTCTTTCCATTTTTTCCGTTTCCATAACTGTTTGTTTTAATTGTTAATATGTATTTTATAAAAGTACTTTGTATTTCAAAGTTGCAAATCAAAAAAATTTAGGTGATAAACTTTTCCAAAGCGTTCAGATGTTCTTTGAAAGACGCTTTGCCCCATTCGGTAATCGTGTAGCTGGTATTGGGTTTCCGTCCGATAAACTGTTTTTTTGAGACAATATATTCGAGACTTTCCAACGCTTTCAGGTGACTTGCCAGATTTCCGTCGGTAATATCGAGCAGTTCTTTCATCAGATTGAAATCGGCCGACTCGTTTACCGACAGAATCGACATGATTCCCAAGCGGATACGGCTATCGAAAACTTTATTTAAATGTGCTATTATGCTTGTCATTTTTTTTCAAATCATATTTTACATACATGGCCAAACCGTAAAAAATGTGGCAAAGTCCGAAACCTATCGACCAGAAAATAATGCCTTTATACATGAAAATGGCCGAAAGTAAACCGAGTACAATTTCCGTGAGGCCTAAATAGTGTATTTCATCAAAAGTATATTTCGATGCACTGACCAAAGCAATCCCATAAAAAATGAGCGTAGCCGAAGCCACCATATCTATATTGCCGCGCAACAGAAACACCATAGAAAAAATGCCGCCGGTGATGAGCGGTATGGACAAATGGTAAATAACTAATTTTGTCACGCTATTCAGCAATTTTTGGTGATTCTTTTTCGCTTTTTTCCATGAAAAATAAATCCCGAAACCAATGGAAATCGCCAGAACAATTAGCGCATCGGCTAATAAGATCAGTACTTCCTGCATCCGGTTATAATCGGTCTGGGAAGGATCGCGTAGTAAATAGAAATAGGCAAATGCGGCTCCAATAAGGGCGGTAACTCCGGCTACAACACCCGACAAACCGCTTAACGATAGAAACTTAGTTGATCTTTCCATCATTTCCCGAATGGCTTTAATATCTTCTGCTTGTTTGTTCATTTATGTATATATTAAAAGTACTTTGCGGCACAAAGTTAAAATGAAAATTATTAACTTCCAAATTTATTTTGAAGTTTTTTTGAAATTTATTCGAAAGGGTGCATTTGACTACGTCGAATACACCCCTTTTTTTGGGAATATGCCATTTTTTAGCTTATTTTGCGACCAATAAAAAAAACGGAATGAATGGGCAAGAATAATCAAGCGGAACTGGAACGGGAATTTATCCGGATAATTCAGGAAAACGAAAGAATTATCTATAAAATCTGTTCTTTCTACACATCGGAACTTTCACCGATAGAAGATCTCTACCAGGAAGTGGTGTTGAACCTCTGGAAAGCTTATCCCAAATTCAGGCGCGAAAGCCGGGTTTCAACCTGGATTTATAGAGTCGCCTTGAACACTTGCATTTCCGATTTAAGGAAAGAAAGCAAACGACGCCGGGAAATCCCGCTTTCCCTCTCGGAAGAAATTGTGTTTGAGCCGGATAGTATGGAAGCCGACATCAAGGAACTCTATCGCCTGATTTACCGGTTGAAAACGCTCGAACGGGCGATGATCCTGCTTTGGCTGGAAGACAAATCCTATCAGGAAATTGCAGATATTACGGGATTAACGTTAAGTAATGTAGCCACAAAACTAAAACGCATCAAAGAGAAACTAAAAACAATGTCGAATCAGTAAAAAATGGTACTATGGAAATAGAAGATTTAAAAACAATTTGGGCGTCTGTGGATGAACAACTCAAAAAACAGGAAGTTCTGAAAGAAAGCCTTATCAAGGATATGATTTACAAAAAAACAAATAAGTCATTAAACATACTGCTTTGGGCAGAACTTCCGGGAATACCCGTCATTCTTTTGCTGCTCCCTTTCATCGTATATGCTTACCAAAAGTTCGGCGGAAGACACATTATGTGGGATTCCATGGTTATTTTCTGTGGCGCCGTTTGTACCGTTATGCTCCCCTATCTTATTTACAAGGCCTATTTATTAACTAAAATAGATTTATCGGATAATATAAGAAACAATTTGCTATATATCAACCGGTTTAACATTCTGATAAAAAAAGAAAAAACCATATCTATTTTCTTTTCTGCACCCGTTTATACAATCCTTATTCTTTATTATTACATTTACCAATTCTTTAACTGTATCCGTATTGTATCGGTTATGATAGGTTTATCCATTCATGAGGATATAAAGAAAAATGGGTCTTCGCCTCGCGCCCAATTATTACCTATCGAACTGCCTGCTGTTCCTGTCATTTGATAGCCGAGTATGTTATAATATAATATTTTTATTCTTTTTACGAATAAAAAATTTGGTTTATAAGAAAATTAGTTATACCTTTGCAGCTCGAAATCGCGGAGTGGAGCAGTTGGTAGCTCGCCAGGCTCATAACCTGGAGGTCATAGGTTCGAGTCCTGTCTCCGCAACACACACCCGTAAAAAATGTAAAAAACGTAGAGACAAGGTACTGCCTTGTCTCTACGTTTTTTATGTCTTGATTGTCCTCGCAATGACGATTGTCTTATTCCTCCAATTCTTTCAAGGTTTCCAAACTTTTTTGTATGGATTGGATGTTTTTGTCATAAATTTTTTTATATACCCAACATGCATACAATGCAACCAAGACAAGGAGGCATGTTGCCAATACCCAGTTAAAGGCATCCGCTTTGGCTTCAAGTAACATCAAAATAATAAGGATTGTATAAACGGGTGCAGAAAAGAAAATAGATATGGTTTTTTCTTTTTTTATCAGAATGTTAAACCGGTTGATATATAGCAAATTGTTTCT
>BNTV01000133.1 GCA_025996865.1 Bacteroidia bacterium | reverse complement strand
TGCCGTTTTTTACCAAATTATTACTGTGGCAGTGAGGACATTCTATTGCGCTCGTATGTATCATCTGATTCCCTTTTTTTTGACTGCAAAGTTAATAATTTATTCTGATAATTTATGACACTACCAATTTATGAATAAAAAACTTACAAAAATCAGGAAAATAAAATGCAAACGCATTTTATTTGCTTTTGCATTTGTAATATTAGTTTGTAATTCAGCGTTTTCACAGAAAACACCTGAACTTGATTCATTGGGCAATGTCTGGATTATCACTACCGATAAATCAGGCTCTATACTATATTCGGGTAGTGCAACAAAGATTGCCGATGATGTTTGTCGGCGACTGACAAATAATGCATATTTAGACAAAATAGATTACACAAAAGACCGCTTTTTATTTTTCTGTTCAGGATATATGCCCGATTACTACATAGGCGAAGGAAACAATAGAGTTTATATAGAATAAGCAACTTTTGCTTATTCTATACATTGATAATCAGAATAATATGTACTTAATCAATATAATATCTAATGAATAGTTTTTTTAAGAAAGTCAAAGTTGCTCTCCCTAAAATTTTAAAAGGAGAAATTTCGGGTGAAAATGATTCTGAGGAATCGGGGAATGGTACAAAAACACTAACCAATCAGGAATTGGTAAATAAAGTTTTTGAAGTCTATAAAAAACGATTTAACGAGGAAACAGTAGAACAGGAAATGCTGTTCCCGACTTGTTTTCGTATCTATCTTCATTCGGCTGATTTTAAGGCAAGGAAAGAGGCATTTGCTGTGGTGTCCCGTGCGATGGCAAATAAATTCAATGCTTTCAACCGTGCCGAAAGGCACAAGTATAAAGAAAATACGCCCAAATCCCCCATTTGGCTGTTTCAATTTATTGATTTTAAAGATAATACTGTTGTGAATGGCATTGACAGTATAAATATTGGAGAAGTATATACCATATCAACACTTTTTTCGCAGAATTTTTCAAAAAACAAAGATAATATCAGCAACGAGAGTGGTGTTACTTTGACAAAGGTACCAAAAAATTCAACAAACCCCAAAGAAATCTATAATATCAATCAAGATGCATTTCTTAGTATGGAAATGTTAGACGGAAACAGATTCACGATTGATATTAGTAAAGATTACGAAGATGCAACTTCTGTTCCACGAAGTGAAGACCGAACACAAATTTCCGAAATTGATATTTTGGCGTATTTGCTTTGCGACAAAAATTTTGTCAGCAGCACAAAAACAGGCAATAAATACAATATAATGACCAATTATATATACATTTCAGGAAAAAATGATACCCGAACAGGAAAAGAATACGCAAAAGTAAATTATCCCTTGCCCGATTCCGTTGTGCAGATTAAACACGATAACGGTAACTTTTCACTCGCCGCTTTTGGTAAAGTGCGTTTAAACGGTGGCTTGGTAAAAGAAAGTAAAGGCGGCGATTTGCATTGGGTTGAATTGAGCGATACTTCTCGAATGCTTATAAATGACGAAGTTTCTATTGAATTTAAACGAACAAAATAATATGCAAAAAATATCATTTTCAGGCAACACCGATATGGGCAGACAGCGTACCAACAATGAAGATGCCTTTGTAGTGCAATATATTTGGGATAAGGAGCATGTTTTGGGTGTGGCTATTGATGGCGTGGGCGGTTACGAAGGTGGCGAAGTGGCTGCTGCTATTGCCAAAAACGAAATTGTTGAATATCTCGAAAAATACCCTAATGGTGAGCGGATAAATTTGCTGAAACAGGCAGTTACAGAGGCAAACAACAAAATATTTGAAGAACGGCAAAAGCAACCTAAACTATCCCAAATGAGTTGTGTGCTGTCGGCTTGTCTGGTTGAGTTGGATAAAAAGCAAATTAATATGGCTCACATAGGTGATAGCCGCTTTTATCAGTTCCATAATGGCGAATTGACAAAACTTTCGCACGACCATTCGTATGTCGGCTATCGTGAAGATATTGGCGACCTGAGCGAAGAGGCGGCAATGAACCACCCTAAACGCAACGAAATAAACCGTTTGCTTGGCGACCAACACCATAACCCCGATGACCGTGACTTTTTGGAAATAAAAACATTTCCGCTGTTGCCAAATTCTATTCTTTTGCTTTGTTCCGATGGGCTTACCGATTTGGTTACAAAAGCCGAAATAAGTAATATTTTAAATCAAAACATTTCACTCAAAAAGAAAGTACAGGTACTAATTGATTTGGCAAACGAAAAGGGAGGGAAAGACAACATAACAGTAGTTTTAATTGATTATCAAAGCGATGAAGTTGTTGAAGTTATTGACAATGTTGAAAATGTGAATGTAGAAGCACCTTGCAAAAAACTCAATGGCGAAATTCCCGAAAAACAGAAACCTAAATGGCTTTGGACACTTTTGATTGCAGTTTTTACATTGTTGGCAGGTGCAAGTAGTGGTTGGTTTGCAAATGATTATTTTTCAAAAAAGAATGAAAAGAATCTTCCTGTAGATACTGTAAATGTGCCAAACCACACTCTTGATACAGAAATTTTGAGTATTGAAAGTTTAAATCTTGCTGATACTGTGGCGGTCAAGCAATATATTCAAAACTTGAACGATACAGTGCGGGCAAGAGAACAAAAAATTGAGAAACTTAAAAATATTATTCAAACACTCACAACAGCGGAATAGTTATGAAAATTAGCAGAATAACTGAATTTGTGTGGTTTACGATAATTACCATAGTGCTTTGCGTGGCATTTTTGGTATTGCGTAGCAACCAACAGGAACAATTTTCGGAAATCAATGCGAATTACGAAAACAAATTGGCAGTAAATTTAAGTGCAGACTTAGATATCCAAACTTTGTCAAACCTGCTAACAGATGCCAATTATGTGCCTGACGATACAAGTGCCATTTTTATAGCCGAACATATCAAGACCCGCCTTGCCAAAGGAACAAAATTACCTAATCTCGGCGAGTTGAATAAACGCTCGTTCCGTATTTCTGCCGACAGTATAGATTTAAAGGGCGGTTCATACCTAAAAAACAGAGTGGAAAGTTCGCGTAAATCGCTTGGCATTACTGATTCGTTGCCTGTAACTGTCGAAAATGTTACCGATTTAAAACAGGGTAGTTACGAAATAACCGTCAAGGTGCAGCAATTTGATTCAACGGCAAATTTTATCCTGAAAAAATTGGATAGAAACCTGAAAGCCGTGCCAGATGTGCTTGTGCAAATCAACGAACATTACTACGATTCTTTGAATGTAGCGCAGGAATTTATTCTCGGCTATGCAAAGACTGATGAAACAGGCATTGCCGCATTCAAAGGACTGAAAGCTGAAGGTTATTACAGTATTTTGCCAATACGACAAGGCTTTGAATATGGAAATCCAAAAGGAACGGTAAAAGGCGATTTACAAGGAACATTAGAGAAAAGTTTTTTTGAAAAAATTAAAAACATTTTCGACAAAGAAAAGGCAGATTTTATTTTTACACAACGAGAACACCAAATTACTCCTTTTGACAGTTACACATACGCTAACCTGAAAGAAGACAATGCCGTAACAGTACGTACGCCACAGGAATATCAAGGTAATTTAGTCTCTAATTTGATTTTTATTTTGTTGGCTTGGTGGGTGCTGCATTTTTATCTTGCTTGGCGAAAAAAGAAAACCGACCAATTTATTTTACCCTTGATAATGTTTTTGTCCGGAATTTGTTTGCTGATAATGTATTCCATTCACAATCCACTGACCGACAAAATGCTTGGCGATGATATGGCACAGGGAATTTTAGCAGGCATTGTGCTGATTGGGCTACTTTCGGAAATCAATTTTGTTTCATTTTTCAATAATCGTTATGCCGTGCCTTTCGATTTTGCTTTGGCATTTTGGCATTGGTTGTTGAAACCCTATAAATCAAAACTGCAATTTATTTGGAATTTGGCAAAAAAGAACAAAGTATATAAATTGTTGCTTGTGGTCTTTATACCGTTATGCTTGTGTTTGTTGCCTTTTGATTTTATTGTTTGGCTTTGCAGGAAAATAAAACAGAAAATACCTCGATTAAGCAGAATAAAAAACTTGCCCGAAGGGAGCGGTTATTTGATATTGGCGTTATTCCTTACATTTTTGTTGTTTTTCTTTGGTACTTCGCCGCAAGCGGGCGTTAAAGTAAATCTCTTTTTCTTTCAGCCAAGCGAAATTGCAAAATATCTGATTATTATATTTTTGGCAGTTTTTTTCTATCACAACGATAAAAAAATCCAAATCTTTTCTTCAAACTTTTCAAAAACAGGTTTGCAGATACAGTTCCGCACAATCCTGACTGTTATTTTGAGTTTGGGTGCATTGTTGCTAATGTATCTGATTTTGGGCGATATGGGACCTGCGCTCGTCATAGCAGGCACTTTTATCATTATTTACTCTTTTATAAGAAAAGACCTGATAGAACTTTGCATAGGACTTTTTTCATTTGTTGTTTTTTTGAAAGTTGCTTCGTGGCTTGTACCTAATTCACAGTTAGTTTTACTTGCTTCGACAGTTGCGTGGTTGCTGTTTTGGTTATTCTACGGCTTTAAAATCAACAAGAAAAATCAACTTTTTGAAAGTGCTGTTTTTCTGAATTTAGTGATTGTTGTTTTTATTTTCGGTAGCAATTTACCTAATGTTGGCGAGCGTTTGCAAGACCGAAATGATATTTATACGGGCATTTGGGATAATGAAATACGCGGCGGCGACCAAGTAGCACAGGGTTTATGGGGTTTGGCTTCAGGCGGAACTTTCGGGCAAGGCTTGGGCGAAGGCAACCCAAATCTTGTACCTGCTTTTCATACCGATATGATTTTTACCAGTATTGGCGAAGAAATGGGCTGGTTCGGACTGCTTTTGATAGTATTCTGTATGGCAATGCTTCTGTATCGCAGTTTGCTTGTCGGCAAACGGGCGGGACAACCATTTGCTTTCTATCTTGCAGCAGGTATCGCCATAATTACCGGTGTGCAGTTTCTGATAATCACACTCGGCAGTGTAGGGATTATTCCGCTTACAGGGGTTGCCGTACCTTTTTTGAGTTATGGAAAAGTGAGTATGATTATGAATATGGTAGCGTTTGGAATTGTGTTTTCCATTTCCAACAACCGCGCCACCGATAATCAAGAGAAAGATATAAAGGACTACAAATTGATGATAAACACTTGTAAATATGCGTATGCACTTTTTGCTCTTGTGCTTCTGGGAACGCTATTTTATTATCAGTTTTGGGAAAGAAACGAAACGCTTATCCGTCCTGCATTGATGAGTAACACGCAAGGAGCAAGAATTGTAGAATACAATCCTCGCATACGATTGTTGATGAAAGAACTTGATGCAGGAAATATCTACGACCGCAACAAGATTTTGCTTGCCACAAATGATAAAAAGGAAATTGAAAATTCGTTAAGCACTTACGACGAAGCAGGCGTTGACGAAAATATATACAAAAAAGAACTCAAACAGCGTAAAAGACGCTACTATCCTTTTGGTGAAAATATGTTTTTCTGGCTCGGCGATTTTAATAATACCACTGTGGCTTGGAACGACAGCGAGAACGACCCGCACGGCTATATTGCCGAACGCCGACACCTTGCCGATTTGCGCGGTTTTGACAATTTGAAACGCGACAAACAGGGAAATGTGCAACAGTTCAAATTGACTACCCAAAAAGACAAAGCGGCATTTTTATATGCAGTAGAAAAACAGTATAAATATACCGACTATGATTATTCTTTTTTGATTCCCTATCTCAAAGCGGGCATAAACAGCCGAAAGGTGCAACGCTTTAATGACAAACGGGAAAAGCGAGATATTATCCTTACCGTAGATGCGGCATTGCAAACTAAAATGCAAAACGAAATAGCCGTTTATGCAGCCGATAATTTTAAGGGCGAAATTTGGAACAAATTGCGTATTTCAGTTGTGGCACTCAATGCTGCCAACGGCGATTTGCTTTGTTCAGCAAACTATCCACTGCCCGATATGCAAATGCTGAAACTAAAACAGGAAGAACAGGCGAGAACAAAAAAATACGGTTATAACGAAAAAGACCGCAAAGAAAAAGCCTATACCGACCGCGACTTGGGTTTGACTTACCAAACACCTCCCGGCAGTACCGCCAAAGTGATGTCGGCATTGGCAGGATTGCAAAAATTGGGAACAAAAGCCGCAAGTAAAACTTATTATATTGATGCGAGGGAAATTGTTGAAACAGGTATAGAGCCGCACAACTACAATGTAACAATGGAAGATGCTATTGTAAAATCGTCAAACAACTATTTTATCAATTTGGTCAATGACCAAAAATTGTATAACAATTTAGACAGCATATATCAAACCGTAGGAATAAGAATTGACAGAAAATATACAAATGTTGCAAAAGAGAACAATGCACTGACACCTTATTTTTTCATTCAAGATATAGATAAGGAACAAAAAAGAAAATATACAAACGAAGTTGCTGCGGTTAAAAACAAGGCGATAAATCGTTACGAAAATTACATTGAAAAGCGCAAGAAAGAGCCGAAATATTTTGAAAAAATGAATTGGTTTGAAACGGCATGGGCTTGGGGACAAGGCTCTATGAGTGCCACTCCGCTCAATATGGCTCGTGTTGCCTCTATTGTTGCTAATGACGGTAAATTTGTAGAAACTCAGTTTATCAAACAGGGCAACAAAACTTTGAAAGTTGAAAAGCCGCAAATTACCCCAATAGTTTCTAAAAGCGAGGCACATATCCTCAAAGGATATATGCAACAAGAATCGGATAGACACCGTAAAAATGGCTACACTTTTCCTAAATCGGAAAAAGGAGAAGATAGAATGGGAGGGAAAACAGGTACGCCCGAAAGGGAAATGAAATACAAAGTTATAGGCAAAAACGGTAAAGAAAGAACGGCAACTGTTAAAATGAACGATGGCTGGTATGTCTTCTTTATTGATTCGCCCAAAGAAAATGCCCCGCTTGCTGTTGCTATTCGGATGGAACGCTTGGGTGCCGGCATTTCGGGCAATGCAGTACGACTTACCGACAAGGTAGTGCTTAAAGTTTTGGGAGATATGGGATACTTGTAAAATTGGAAGTTAGAAAATTTTAAAAATGAATAATATGAATAAGAAAAATTTGTTTTTTGCTGCCATGATATTATGCAGCACAGCGGCTTGGTCGCAGACAGACGATACTTCAAAAGAGGTATTCAAAAAAATAACCGAAGCCCTTGTAAGTGGCGACTGCGACAGGGCGCAGCGCAATTACAACATTTGGAAAACCCTTACCGAACAAACCAATCCCGATATTGAAGCGGAAATAAGGGAATGCTCGGCTTCAAAAAAAGAAGAGGCTAAGGAATTTGTAGAATTAAAAGACGCGGGTATTGCGGTTGCAAAGAAAGATGCAAGTAGTACCTATGTTGATCTGGCTACTGCAAATGAATTATGTAAAAATTCAAGACTTGGTGGATATGCAAATTGGCGGTTACCACAAAAACATGAATTATACACAATCTATACCAATAAAAATATTATTCCAAATTTACTCGGTATGTATTATTGGAGTTCTACCAAAACAGGAGAAAAAACACTTTTCACAATGATATTGACTACAAGTAAAACACTTGAGGCTTATGATACAATTCATTCCCTGCTATGTCGTTGTGTCCGTACATTACCATAAAAATAAACAGTAAAAAAACACGTAAATTACATATAAACTCATGGCATTTCTAAAAGAATACGAAAATCTCGGAGAGTTGGGCAAAGTAGGCGGCGGCTCGTTTGCACAAGTATATAAGGTGCGACACAACGAACTCGGTTATGTGCGTGCTATTCGTGTGTTGAAAGAACTTATTACAGACGAAACCAGTAAACAATACAAAGATTTTCTCAGCGAATGTAAATTTCTACTTCGTTTGGGGAATAGCGGACATCCCAATATTGTCCGTATTTATCAGCCACGCCTGATTGACAACAAAGCGTTTTGGGAAATGGATTGTATCGAAGGCAGTCCTGTTGATGATTTTATTCACAAAAATAACAATTTTGTGAATATTGAGGAAGTCTATCGTCTTTTGCTCGATATTTCAAATGCTTTGGCATATTGTCACGTAGATAATTACTGGTTTTCTTTAAGTAGGGACGAAGACAAAGATTTAATTGATAACCCACGTGCCGAAAATATCACTATTTCAGACGAAAATCGCAAAAAACTGATAAAAAAATATTGCGTGGTGCATAACGATATAAAGTCAAACAATGTGATGCGCAAATTTGACGGTTCGTATATCCTGCTCGATTTTGGTTTGTCTTTTGGTAAGGACAAGAACATTTCGCGCAGTTCGCTGATGCGAAACGGCGGCGTAGAATATAAAGCACCTGAAAAATGGGATGCCCAAGTTGAATTGATGACCGAGCGAACTGACATTTATTCTTTTGGAATATTGCTTTACGAAATGCTTGCCGGACGAGTGCCATTCCCATTCGACACAAATGCTTCAGTAGAAAGAGCCAATTTTGAAGTAAGCGAACATCACAAAAACACACCGCCACCTCCAATTGAACCATTGCGAAAAGCCGCCTACGAAGCAGTCAATCCGGGCAAAACATATACTAAAGATTATCCCGACTGGATCGAAAAAGTGATAATGAAATGTCTCGAAAAGAAACCCGAAAATCGCTATGCCAACGGCAAGGAACTTTACGAGGAAGTAAAATCGCTTGACGAGGTGGCAAATACAGCACCTTCGGAAAATGGGAAAGAAATAGCATTGCTAAAAAATCAAAACAAAACTTTGTCTGATGAGTTGAGTAAACTTGCTTACGAAAAGCAGCAACTTGAAGAAAAAAGCAAATTAGAGCAACAGATAAAAAGTCAGAAACCAATTGAAAAAATAATTGAAGTTCCTGTCGAAAAAATAGTAGAGAAAATAATAGAAAAACCCGTAGAAAAAATAGTGCATAAAACCAATCCTGCATGGATTGTGTTTTGTTGTATTTTTGGAATATTGTCGCTTGTATTGGGAATTTGCGCGTATGAATTTGCCAACGAAGGGATGCCGACCAATCAGGAATTAGTTGTGACCGATGAGGCATTGCAGCAACAGCTTTCCGACAAACAGACAGAAATAACGAAACTGCAAGACGATATTTCAAGTTTGAAACAACAACTTTCAGCAGCAGGCTCTTCTAATAATTCTGTGCGTTTGCAAAGTGTTATAAACGAACGAGATAACGAAATCAGCAAATTAAAAAATCAACTTGCAGCTAAACCGAATAATACTGCCGTGCCGGACAATTCTGCCGAATTGCAACGGCAAATTAACAGCAAAAACAGCGAAATAAGCCGGTTGAATAGCACAATTTCTTCGCTCGAACAGCAGTTAAAAGAAAAACAGAAAAAATTGGACGCATTTTTAAATAATATGTAAATCAAAAAATATGAACACACTAAAAACAACAATTATTTTATTTGCACTGTTTTTGACTAATAGTGCAGTTATGGCGCAAACAGACGATGAAAAATTGATGAAAAAAATCAATACAGAACTAAATAATGGCGATTGTGAAGGCGCACGAAAAGATTATAAAGTGTGGAAAGCATGGGGAAATAGCCCCGACAGCGAAATAGAGAGAAAACTTGCTGCTTGCGGGCAATCAACTACAACAAGTAGCAATACTCCTCGCAAATCGTATGAACCGGAAATGATTTTTGTGCAGGGCGGCACATTCACTATGGGCTGTACTTCCGAGCAGGGCAGCGATTGTTATAGTGATGAAAAACCCGCACACCAAGTTACGCTTAGTGCTTATTATATTGGTAAGTATGAAGTAACCCAAAAACAGTGGCAGGAAGTAATGGGAACGAATCCAAGCTATTTCAAGGGCGATAATTTGCCGGTAGAGCAGGTAAGTTGGGAGGATGTGCAAGACTTCATCGTTCGCCTTAACAGCCTTACGGGTAAAAATTACCGTTTGCCGACTGAGGCAGAATGGGAATATGCGGCTCGAGGAGGAAGCCAAAGCCGCAACACCAAATACAGCGGAGCCTACAGCCCCGATAATTGTGCATGGTACAGCAGCAATTCCAACAGCAAAACACATCCTGTTGGAACAAAGCAAGCCAACGAATTAGGTATTTACGACATGAGCGGCAATGTATATGAATGGTGCAGCGATTGGTATGGCGCTTATAGCAGTACTCCACAGACAAATCCTACTGGTGCTACTTTAGGCTCTGGCCGCGTGTATCGTGGCGGTAGCTGGGGCAGCGGTGCGCAGGACGTGCGCGTTCCGATTCGCAACAGCAGCACGCCCGGCCTCCGGTACAGCAATTTAGGCTTCCGCCTTGCCTCCAGTTCAAAATAATCTGTTTAGAGCAAGCAAGTCATTGCTTTTGCTAAAGGCGAAGCGAGGGACGAGCAAAGCAAAAAGCAAAAGCAAATAATAATACCGCGAAGCGGTCGATTTTAAAAATAGAAATATGCAATTTAAGTTATTTACGGTTCCAACCACAGACGATGGTAGTTACTTGGAAGAATTGAATAAATTTCTCCGGTCGAATAAAGTATTGGAGGTAGAGCAACAATTGATTAATCTCAAAAACGGCTCTCAATGGCATTTTTGTGTGAAATATTTAGCAAATACTCCGATTGACGGTAGAGACGGGGCGCGCCCCGTCTCTACGAAAATTGATTACAAAGAAATATTGGACGAAAAAACATTTGCCGTTTTTTCTCTTTTACGTGAAAGCCGGAAAGAAGTTGCCGGAGAAGACGGTTTACCGGTTTATGCAGTCTTTACCAATGAAGAATTAGCCGGAATTGCAGCATTAAGTGAGATAACAACGGAGAGTATTAAAAAAGTGAACGGTATTGGCGATAAAAAAGCGGAACGTTTTGGAAAACGCTTAGTAGAATATTACAATCAAGCGCAATTAGAAGGATGAAACGGAGAGGCTATATTTTTGAACAAATTATAGATATGGATAATCTACGTTTGGCTTTCTATAAAGCACAGCAAGGAAAATCCGCTAAAAAAGACGTACTGCAATTTTGTGAAAATTTGGATAGTAATTTGTTGGCTATAAGAAATGGTCTGTTGAACGAAAACTACAGGTTCGGTTCGTATCACTATTTTATGATTTATGACCCCAAGTGCCGGGTAATTTGTGCGGCTTCTTTTGAAGAACGGGTCATTCATCATGCCATCATGAATATCTGTTCCACACATTTCGAGAATTATCAAATCCCGTATAGTTACGCCTGTCGTAAAAATAAAGGTACATTTGCCGCCATTGAAAAAGCGGCGTATTACCAGAAAAAATACGCATGGTATTTGAAATTGGATGTTCGTAAATATTTTGATTCTATTGACCACGAAATATTGTTCGACAAATTAAAACTGATGTATAAAGACAAACGTCTGCTTGATATGTTTTGGCAAATCATTGACAGTTATCATGCCCAAGATGGAAAAGGGCTTCCGATTGGAAATCTGACCAGCCAGTATTTTGCCAATCATTACCTTTCATTTGCCGACAAACAGGCTACCGAACAATTGCGTATTCCGGCTTATGTTCGTTATATGGACGATATGTTGCTGTGGTCTGACGACAAAACCGAATTAATGGAAAAAGGAATATTGTTTGAACGTTTTATCGCTCAAAATCTCCAATTGTCGTTGAAGCCATTTATCATAAACAAAACGGAACACGGTTTACCGGCATTGGGATTTTTGCTCTATCCCAATCAAATACGGCTGAACAGAAGAAGTAAAAAGCGGTTTGTTACCAAACTGACCGGTTATACAAACTTGTTGAACACCGATAGCATAAGCGAAAAACAATTTGCCCAGTGCACTTTGTCCCTCTATGGTTTCATATCTCATGCAAACAGCAAAGGATTTGCAACGCAAATATTACAAGAAATAGGATTGAATACTAAAGGCTCTAACCGCGTGAATCGTGGCGGTAGATGGAACAACGATGCGCAGAACGTGCGCGTTCCGAATCGCAACAACAACACGCCCGACAACCGGAACAGCAATATAGGCTTCCGCCTTGCCTCCATCACAAAACAACAACAGATTGATTTTGAACAAGTGTCCATATCCTTCCCTGAAAAGGGCAAAAACAATTTCAGCTTATCCGGCGAGTAGCTAATTGTCGAAAGACGGATAAGTTTTATTTTGACAATTAAAATAATATTAAATATAAAATATCTTATGGAAAATAAATTAATAAACTGGTTATTAGGAAAGCCAACAG
>BNTV01000132.1 GCA_025996865.1 Bacteroidia bacterium | reverse complement strand
ATCACCGAAGGAAAAATCGCTAATCAGCTGTTGCTCAGGGTTGAAAGATTAGACCGTCTGGATTCCCGCAATGAAGCGCATCCCGACGGATTCTTCGACTTTGTACCCGGCCTCACCGTAATTCCCGATGCCGGAAAAATCATCTTCCCCGTAGTCGAACCTTTTGGTTCTCATCTAAGGAAAATGATTGGCGACGACCGGATTGCCGACAAATATGTATTTCAGGAACTGTACGATTCGACATTGACTGTGGCGCGGCAAACGGCCGAAAAGAACAAATTCATCCTCAGCGGGGAATATAAAGGTTCGAATGCATCCAACATCAACCTCAACGGAATGAACATTGCCAAAGGTTCGGTCACGGTCACCGCAAATGGCGTCCGGCTGAAAGAAAACGTCGATTATACCATCGACTATGCTACCGGTCAAGTGACCATCATCAATCCGGTGTATGAAAATGCGAATATCCAGACTTCATCCGAAGACCGTTCGACTTTCGGTATGCAACGGAAAACCATGATGGGCATGAATCTGAATTATGCCGTAAACAAGCAATTCAACATCGGAGCTACCATCATGAATCTGAGCGAAATGCCGCTCACAATGAAAACCGAACCCGGACAGGAATCCATCGACAATACCTTGTTCGGATTCAACGTCAATTACGCAACGCAATCGCAGCTCCTGACCAATTTGTTGGACAAAATCCCTTTATTGGAACTCACCGAACCTTCCCAAATCACTTTCACCGCCGAGTACGCCCACCTGATTCCCGGTCATTACAAAAGCAAATACGGAGGAAACTATTCCTATATCGACGATTTCGAACAAGCCAAACAAATCATCGACCTGCGTTCTCCTTATTCGTGGAGCTTGGCGTCAACGCCTTCTACATTCCCGGAATCCAAAAAAGCAAACGACATAGATTACGGCAAAAACCGGTCGTTGCTGGCTTGGTATTACATCGACGCTTTATTCACCCGCAAATCGTCGCTCACGCCCGGCCATATCAAAAACGATTTAGACCAATTGTCGAATCACTATGTGCGGGAAATTGAGGAACGCGAACTTTTCCCCGATAAAGACCCGACTTTCGGAGAATCCGCAACAATTCCCGTACTCAACCTTGCCTATTACCCGCAGGAACGCGGACCGTACAACTTGGACGCTTTGGGAATGAATCCCGACGGGAAGCTCCGCAATCCCGAAGACCGTTGGGGCGGTATCACCCGCAGAATCGAAAGCGGAAATACCGATTTTGAATCCAACAACATCGAAACCATCGAATTTTGGCTTTTAGACCCGTTCATCGGAAAAGAAAATGCCCGCGGAGGAGATTTATACTTCAACCTGGGCGAAATATCGGAAGATATTCTGAAAGACGAAAAAAAATTCTTCGAAAACGGCTTGCCGATTGACGGAGACACCACCAAAGTCGAAAAAACAGTCTGGGGCTTGGTGCCCAAACAACAGTCCATGGTATATGCTTTTGACAATGCAGCCGGTGCAAGAAAAATACAGGACGTAGGATTCAACGGTTTATCCACCGAAGCCGAATTTACTTATCCTACTTATGCCAACTATCTGACCGAACTGGATCGTGTACTTTCCCCGGAAGCGAAAGAAACCATGCGGAATGACCTGTTTTCTCCTTTCAATGACCCGGCCGGAGATAACTACCACTATTTCAGAGGCAGCGATTACGACAGAATGCAATTATCCATTCTCGAAAGATACAAACATTATAACGGCGTGGAAGGAAACTCGGCCGACGCTTCCACTTCGCCCGAAAACTACAATACGACAGCCCGGCTTGTTCCTGATGTAGAAGACATTAACCAGGACAATACCCTCAACGAAACCGAAAAATACTTCCAGTATAAAATCTCGATTCGCCCCGACAGTATGATTGTCGGTAAAAACTACATCGTGCAAAAAATGGAAGCGAAACCCTTGTTGAAAAACGGTAAAAGTGAAACGGTTAACTGGTATAAGTTCAGTATTCCCATCAACGAATACGAAAAGAAAGTAGGCAATATTCCCGATTTCAAAACCATCCGTTTTATCCGGATGGTTCTGACTAATTTTTCCGATTCCGTCATCCTTCGTTTCGGAACGCTGCAATTCGCTTACGGCCAGTGGCGTACCTACACAAAAGATTTGTTCGATCCCAAGTTGCCGCCCCAGGGACGCGGCAGCATCAGCATGGCAACGGTAAACATCGAAGAAAACGGCAGCAAAGAACCGGTCAATTACGTTATGCCTCCGGGGGTAAACCGGATTCTGGATCCCGGACAAACCCAGTTGCGGCAGCAAAACGAACAATCCATGTCGCTTCTCATATCCGATCTTTCGCAAGGCGATGCCCGCGCCATTTACAAATCAACCGGTTTGGATACGCGCCAATACCGCCGCCTGCAAATGTTTACCCACGCCGAAAAAGTGCTCGACAGACCTACGAATTTACAGGACAACGATTTATCCGTATTCATCCGTTTAGGCTCCGACTATAAGAACAATTACTACGAATACGAAGTACCGTTAAAACTCACGCCTCAAGGACGTTACATCCAGACAACCGAATCAAGGAAAATCGTTTGGCCCGAATCAAACATGATCGATTTCCCCTTTGAACTGCTCACAAATCTCAAATTGGAAAGAAACAAGGAAAAACGGAAAGCCGGTTCGGTAGTTACCTATTACACGCCTTTCTCCATTTTCGACCCGGAAAAACCGATGAACAAAGTAACCGTTGTCGGAAATCCGACCATTTCCGACATCCGGGTAGTCATGATTGGCGTCCGGAACAATTCCCGCGCTACTCAATCCGCAGAAATCTGGGCGAACGAACTGCGATTGACCGATTTCAACGAAGACGGAGGTTGGGCAGGCAACGCCAATCTCTATGTCGGGCTTTCGGACATGGGTTCGGTCAGCTTTTCGGGAAGGAAAGAAACCGCAGGATTCGGCAGTCTGGATCAAGGCATTATGGACCGGAACATTGATGATATCTATCAATACAATGTCTCCTCGCAAATCAACCTCGGCCGCTTTTTCCCCGAAAAAGCCAAAGTCAGCCTCCCGTTTTATTATTCCTACACGGAAGACGTTATCAGTCCGAAATACAACCCTTTGGATCAGGATGTTTTGCTGAAAGACGCTTTGGACGCGATGGAAACACAGGCGGAAAGAGATTCCCTCAGCCAAATTGCCCAGAATAAGAAAACAACCAAATCGATTGCTTTCAATAATGTCAAGGCAGATATCCGGAGTAAAAAGGCGATGCCTTACGATCCGGCCAATTTCACTTTCGATTATTCGCATGTGGAAGACTATCTGCAAGATGCAACTACACAACGCGAACAAACAATTGCCGATGCGGCAAACCTGAATTATTCCTACTCCCTGCCTTTTAAGCCTTGGAAACCTTTCGGTAAAACAGACAAAAAGCCGAAAGAAGGACAACAAAGAACGGCATCTTCCGGTTCGGGTTCGAAATTTCTGGAGAATATTGAAATCGGTTACTTGCCGAAAATTCTGGATATCAATATGGAAAGAACCCGGAACTATTATGAAGTGCAACTGCGGGATTTGGGTGATTTGGGCGAAAACATGCTTCCGCCTTCTTTCCGCGATGATTTTTACTGGAACCGCTCGTTGAAAGTCCAATGGAGTTTGACAAAAAACCTGAATCTCTCTTTCAATTCGGCGACAGATGCACGGATACAAACGCTTCAACAAAGAACAGACGATTACTTCCTTCCGGACGATGAATACATCAGAAAGAAAAAATCCGTCTGGCAAGACATTCAGGATATGGGTGATCCGATGGATTACAAACAAGCCTTTACAGCCACCTATACACTGCCTTTCAATATGATCCCGGCGCTCGGTTTTATCAAAGGCGCCCTGACGTATAATAGCGGATACAAATGGCAAAGAGGTGCTACGCTCGGTTCGGAAGACAATCCCGAAGCGGAAAGTATTGAAATGGGAAATGTGATCAGCAACAACCGGACCATCGGAATAGACAATATTCAATTCGATTTGCTGAGTCTGTACAATAAATCCAAATTTTTATCGGATGCCAATAAAAGATTTACCGTTACCAGAAATTCAACTTCCGTCCGGAATACGAGGAGAGCAACCGGCGCCAATGCAAATGCCACTGCAAATGCAACTAAAGATGCGGAAGCGCAAAAAGCCGAATTGAAAAAGAAAAAATACGAAGGCAATGTCACGCTCAATTCCGATTCGGCGACAGTCCTTGCTCATCAGTTGAATAACAAGCGCTTACGAATTGTTGCGCGGGACGGGAAAGGCAAGTTGTACGACCTCAAATACAAAACCCTTGACAATAATTCCATTCAAATCCAGAACAAAGACTCGGTGAACCTGAAACTTGTCATTTCACAATTGCCGCCGCTCGAAGATGAACGCTGGTACAAGACCATGCAAGTCGTAGCCCGGGGATTGATGATGGTAAGGTCGTTCGGTTTTTCTTACCAGGAAGGAAATGACATGAACCTTCCCAATTTCGGTCCTTATATCGGTGATTTTTTCGGTCAAAATTCAACCCCGTACGGGAGCGCACCCGGCTTGGATTTCGCTTTCGGACTGGTTGATGAAAGCTACATCGAAAGAGCGAAAAGAAATAATTGGCTGGTAAATAATGAAAATAACATCACGCCGGCCATGCTTAATAAAACGGGAACTTTCAATTTTACGGCAAATCTGGAGCCGATTACCGGTATGCGCATCGCCTTGAATGCTACCCGCACAAGGACAGACCAGCAACAAACTTATTTCATGTACGGAAATAATCTGAGTTCCATGCCCCGCCAATTAACCGGTAATTTCAGAATGACCACTGTTTCCTTAGGCACGGCTTTCGAATCGAGCAATGCCAACAACGGCTATCATTCCCAAGCATTCCAAAACTTTCTGGACAACCGGGAAACTATCGCTAATCGTTTGCAACAGGCTTATAACAGAATAACTTATCCGAATTCCGGTTTTATGAAAGACGATCCTTTGGCCGGCCGGCCTTTTGATCCCCAAAACGGCGGCGTCGAGTTAAATTCCACCGATGTATTGATTCCGGCTTTCATTGCAGCCTATACCGGACAAAATGTGAAATCCGTCGGACTGTCGGCTTTCCCTGCCTTGAAGAAACTTCTTCCCAACTGGAAAATCACTTACGACGGCTTGCTGCAAGTACCGTTTATCAAGAAAAACTTCAAGTCATTTACGATTGAACATGCTTATACAAGCACTTATAGCGTCGGCGCTTTCAATTCTTTCAGTACCTGGGTCGGCGCCGGTGACGACGAACTTGGATTCATCAAAAATGTGACGGACAATCATCCCTATCCGTCATCTCCTTACGATATTACAGCCGTCAGTATCGTCGAAGCATTTAATCCGTTGTTGGGAGTCAATTCCACGCTCATGAACAATATGAGTCTTTCCCTCAAGTACAATACCAACCGGAATGTCAATCTGAATGTTTCTGCCTACCAAATTGTAGAAACCAAACAGCAGAATCTCACACTCGGTACCGGCTATCGTTTTGAAAATTTCAACCGCGTACTGAAAATCAGGAAAACCGGCGGTCCCAATTTCAATAACGAAATGAAAGTTGCGGTCGATGTTTCCTACAATATGACACAAAGTCTGATTCGCAAGATTCAAGACAATCTGACGCAGGCTACCGCCGGAAATTCGCAAACCATGATCAAGCTTTCGGCCGATTACAGTTTGAGTAAATTAGTATCCGTTCAAGCCTTTTTCGACAGGCAAATCAGTAATCCTTTGGTTTCGGCTTCGGCATACAAGCTCGCCAAATCCAGTTTCGGAATAAGCGTTAAAGTCAGTTTAATGCGATAATTGTCATTTGCGAATTTAAAAAAAATCATGTAAATTTGCGCTTTCATTAATACCGATTATTCATGGATATTTTACAATTCTTCGTTGATTTCGTTCTTCATATCGACGTACATTTAGCGGAATTAGTTCAAAACTACGGCTTGTGGATTTATGGAATCCTTTTCCTGATTATTTTCTGCGAAACCGGATTGGTAGTCACACCGTTTCTTCCCGGTGATTCGCTTTTGTTTGTGGCCGGCACATTAGCCGCATTGGGTTCCAATCATATCAATGTCCACTTGATGGTATTGCTGTTGATAGCGGCGGCGATACTGGGCGACGCCAGCAACTATTTTATCGGCAAATTTTTCGGGGAAAAACTTTTCAGGAATCCCGACTCCAAAATATTCAAAAAAGCCTATTTGGATAAAACCCACGAATTTTACGAGAAGCATGGGGGCAAAACCATCATCATCGCTCGTTTCGTACCCATCATCCGCACATTTGCGCCTTTTGTAGCCGGAATGGGAAAAATGACTTATACCCACTTTTTCAGTTTTAATGTAATCGGAGGCATTTGTTGGGTTCCCCTGTTCATGTACGCCGGTTATTTCGTTGGAGAAAATGAATTTGTGAAGCACAATCTGAGCCTTTTGATTGTGGTGATTATTCTTGTTTCGTTGTTGCCGGGAATTTTTGAGGTGGTGCGGCAGAGGAGGAAGAGTAAAAAATATATCAAAGACAATTAATTATGGCAACACTAACATTAAATATTCCGAAAAATTTGGGGTTACTTCCTACTTTTGATTTATCTGTTTATCTTGCGGCAAAACTCTATGAAGACGAAGTTCTTTCGTCAGGGCAAGCATCTACATTGGCTAATTTATCCAAACGTGGATTTATAGAATTAATGGGAAAATATGGCGTTTCGCCGTTTAGTACAAAAATAGAAGATTTGTTGGAAGATATTAAAAATGCGTAAAATAGTCGTTATAACCGATACAAGTTGTCTTATTGCATGCACTCAATGAAATTTCAATTACAACATACAGATAAATCCTCCAACGCCCGCGCCGGCCGAATCACCACCGGACACGGAACAATCGAAACGCCGATTTTCATGCCTGTCGGCACGCAAGGAACCGTCAAAGCTGTACATTTCAGCGAATTAAAGGAAGATATAAAGGCTGAAATTATCTTGGGAAATACCTATCATTTGTATTTGCGCCCGGGTGTTGAAATCCTTGAACAGGCCGGCGGTTTGCACCGTTTCAACGGTTGGGACCGGCCGATTCTGACCGATAGCGGCGGATTTCAGGTTTTTTCTCTGGCTGAAAACCGGAAACTCCGGGAAGAAGGCGCTGAATTTCGTTCTCACATCGACGGCTCAAAACATCTGTTTACCCCAGAAAAAGTGATGGATATCCAACGAAGTATCGGAGCCGACATCATCATGGCATTCGACGAATGTACGCCGGGAGACGCCGACTACGAATATGCCAAAAAATCCCTCGAACTGACCGAACGCTGGCTCAATCGCTGCATCCGCCGCTTGGACGAAACGGAAGCCAAATATGGTTACGAACAAAGTTTGTTCCCTATCGTTCAGGGCTGCGTTTACCGGGATTTGCGGCAAAAGGCCGCCGAAAATGTCGCTTCAAAAAACGCCGGTGGAAATGCCATTGGTGGATTGGCAGTTGGCGAACCGGTTGAAAAAATGTACGAAATGATTGAATTAGTCAACGAAATTCTTCCGAAAGATAAACCGCGTTACCTGATGGGCGTCGGCACACCGGCGAATTTGCTGGAAGCCATCGAACGGGGCGTGGATATGTTTGATTGCATCATGCCTACCCGAAACGGACGAAACGGACAACTATTTACAAAAGAGGGGATTATGAATATACGGAATAAAAAATGGGAAAACGATTTCAGTCCGGTTGAAGAAAATGGCGCTTCTGCTATTGATAATTTCTATTCAAAAGCGTACCTTCGCCACTTGTTTGTAACAGACGAAATTTTAGGTTTGCAAATCGCTTCTATTCATAATCTCGCATTTTACCTGTGGTTGGTGAAAGAAGCAAGGAAACACATTATCGAAGGAGATTTCGGGATGTGGAAAATGTCCATGCTGCCCAAAATTCAAAACAGATTATGATTCGACAATGAAAAAGTTTTTTACAATCATTGATTGGTACATCATCAAGAAATTCCTTGGTACGTATGTGTTTACCATTACGTTGATTATCGCTATCGTCGTAATGATTGACATCAACGCCAAAATAGATAATTTCATCAAGACTTCGCCGTCCATGCACGCGATTGTTATTGATTATTACCTGAATTTTATTCCGTATTTCGTTAATCTTTTCAGTCCACTTTTTGTATTTATCGCTGTTATTTTCTTTACCTCAAAACTGGCTGATAATTCGGAGATTATAGCGATGATGGCGAGTGGGTTGAACTTCGACCGCCTCATCAGGCCTTATTTAATATCAGCCGGCATAATTGCGCTTTGTACTTTTTTACTGAACAGTTACATCATTCCTCCAGCCAATGTGGGACGTATCAACTTTGAAAACACGTACATAAGAGACAGAAAAAAGCATTATGACACGAATATCCAGTTGGAAGTAGAACCCGGAGTGATTGCCCATTTCGGCAGTTTTGACAATTCTTCCCGAAGAGGACGGGACTTTTCGTTGGACAAGTTTGACGACAAAAAATTAGTTTCGAGATTAACGGCTAAAAATATCACTTGGGATTCGGCATATCATTGGAAAATAGAAAATTACATGATTCGGGACTTTATCGGAATGCGGGAAAAAATCACACTGGGCGAGCAGATAGATACAACCTTAACCATTGTTCCTTCGGATTTTATGATTTCAGTTGATGACTCGGAACAATTGACGACTCCCCAATTAAAAAAATATATCGACCGGCAAAAGGAACGCGGCATAGGAAATATTCAACTTTTTGAAATAGAATATCATAAACGATACGCCATGACATTTGCCGCCTTTATTCTGACCATTATCGGCGCTTCTTTGAGTTCCCGGAAAATAAAAGGCGGCATGGGCTTCAATATCGGCATGGGCTTATTGTTAAGTTTTTCCTATATCCTCTTCATGCAGGTTTCATCGTCGATGGCGATAGCCGGGGCGGTAAGCGCTTTCGTTGCCGTTTGGATACCCAATATTTTGTATATAGTCATTGCAGCTTATCTTTATAGTAAGGCGCCCCGGTAAATAAAAGGCAAAGAATTATATACCATACGGTCTTCCAGGTTCAGCACCTCAATTTAATATTTAGCTTTTTAAAACTCAAAACAACAAAAAGCAAACAATTCCCACCGTATCGGCTTTCAGGTTTTGGTACGCATGAAAGTTTAATTTATTTGTAAACCCTGCTTCGATGGTCTATTTTAACAATTTCGACGGTTAAAATAGTGTCTTCGATAGAATAAACAATGCGGTAGATGCCCGCACGGATGCGATATAAATTTACGAAGCCGGACATTTTTATACAGCCAAATGGGCGCGGTTCTTGTTCTAAACTGTTTACCGCTTCTCTAATTTTCAAAAGGTAGTCGGCAGGCACTTTGTCTAACGATTTAAGTACCTGCTTATTGATAACAACTTTATACATATTCTTTTAGCCGTTTATCAATATGTTCGTTAAATTCTTGCAGGGTAACGGTTTCTTTGTCTTTGTTAAACATTACTTCGATTCCGTCTAAGAAGTCTTGTAAAGTCTCGTTTTCGCCGTATTTGTCAATATCAATGCGGATGTACCTTGTTCGCCCCGTTGCATCTTTTTCGTATTCTATTCCTGTTAACTGTTCCATTGCTCTGATAATTTTTTTACTTGATGCAAATATACAACTATTTATTTGAACTGCAAAATGGGCGACAAGGCATCAGCAATTTTCGCCTCCCTCATCAAGACACCTCAGCGGATGGTTCTACGCGAACTTACTCCCGAATTCAAGACTAACATTCAATGCTCCGGATTGCTTCGCCTACGGCTTATAATGACGAGTTTTCACAACTCATTGATTTTTAATTACTTCACTTTATCTCGTCATTTCCCTTTTTGATAAACGTGTTTATTGGAGTCTCGCAATGACGAAACCAGACTTTTCGGTCAGCTCCAGTCAACTTGAAGTTTGAAAAAATGTAAGGACGAATAAAGCAAAACGTCAGTACAATTTGAACAAAACGTAATAACGTTTTACTGAAAACGTTATTACGTTTTTAAGAGTATCAGGAGCTTTGCGCGGCATGGCTTTGTGCATTGAGTATGGGATGTCTCTTTTCTTCATTAAAAGTGTGGAGACACGCTCCCGCGCATCTCCACACGACACACACATAAAATATACCCACACAGGCGCGAATGAATTTGCGCCTGTCGAATATATAATATACCATTATTCCGGCCAAACCTTGGTTAGAAACGCCCGTCATCTTGTTTACAATTACGCACCGGCCTTGACGATGGGATAAATCCCATCGTCAGCAGGCACTCAGATCACACTCATTCTGACACACAGCGGACAGGGAAGCCGTCCGCCCGATCGTGGCTGTACGCTGGGTACGCCGCCGGGACAACGAAGAGCAAGCTGAAGCCGTTAGTAGAGCTGTACGGTGATGATGACCAGTAGTAGCCGTTCGAACCCGTGTAGCCCACTGCGCCCCCCGTATAGTTACGAAACCCGGAAGTGGGGAAGAACGGGGTGTTTAATTTTCGCAACTGCTTTCCGTTGGCAAGGGCAGTGGTGCCGTCTGCATTCACGGCAGAAACAGCAGGCCAAGTGGTGGCGCCGACATTACCGTAATCGCCCGCGTCTCCAAACTCAGCCGAAGTCGGCATGCGCCAGCGTTTACCTTTTGGAGCCCAACCCCTCTCTGTTAAATACTTGCATATATCGCCTACTCCGCTGATAGTGTCATAGGCTGTTTCGGTCAGGTATTTAGCATCACGGGGATGAGCGCCGGGATCAGACGTAACGTAAGAAATAGCCGTCCAAGCCGGAGCAGCACTAGCCTCGCCTCCCATCGGATAAGTCACCGTAGAGCCTTGAACGTATGCTCCTAGGGGCGAGATACCTGTAAGGCTGCCCCACTTGAAATAAACCCCCTGATACTGCTCTTTGCTCTTATCGTCGCTGTCGGCAAACGTCAAATGCTTAAGCGCAGCGTCATAATAGATGTTTGAACCTGCCCAATGCAAGCGAAGCAGCTCTTCCTGGGTAACTTCATCGTAATCGCTTACCGTAACACCTTTAAATTCGATGGGTTTTTTGCCAAACAGTTCAAACTGGAAGGTATATTGCCGCTCCATTTCAAACGCGATGGAAGATTTATATGCATCGCCAACGATGGCCGGAACAGGAACCGCATAAGTCCTGTCTACCGCACCTAAACCATCTTCCTTATAGGTAATCTCGATATAAAACAGAGAAGAAGGGTCTGCGCCGGTTACCAGGGTTGCATTCTTCAAATCAGAAGCTTCGTTTTCCTGCGGAATGACGTAAAGCGCATCGGCGTCGCCGACAATGTAAGTCCAGGCGCCGCCGCCCGCAACGGCAGTAGTTGTCAGATTTGCCTCCAGGTCAACAACGGTGGGTGCTGTTGGGCTATCAGGTTCCCAAAATGTTTGGTATCCGACCGTATCAATGGTAGCATTATCGGTCGGGTAAGGAAACGCTGTGGCATCCTTGGGCACATTGTTCAAATCCAGCGTAGCCTTGCTCTTGACATTTTTCAGCTTGATGCTCGACACGATAAAACCCATCGAGCTTTCGCTCTTTGCCTGGAACAGGACGCGCGAGAGGGCGTGGCGGAAATTCAAGGTAACCCCGGAAGCGCCTTCAGCGGCATAAGTGCCGGAATGACGGGCCACCAGCAAGTCTGCCTGGTTGGTAAGCACGGTGGGCAACTCATACTCGATGCTTGGTTCACCGGGAATCGTATCGTATTGACCCGCCAATGCTGTTGCACCGTTGGTAATACCCACTGCCGCCGTCGGGGAGAAAGCAAAGAAATTAACAGCGGCTGTTTCCGGCCAGAAGGCAAGCGGAGTGTAAGTCCAGCTCGTAGCGTTGCTGCCGGTAACGCGAACACCGTTAATAAGCACCGTGTCTATCGCCCCCGTGGTCGTATCCGTAGCCAGCACGGCAAAATCCGTAACGTCGTCGGCTTTAGTAGCCGCCCGGAGCGGTTTGTTTGTCCAGGACTCAAACGTGATTGCATGACCGCTGCTGCCCGCGGCAGGCGCAGGAACTTCATCGAGGTCGTTGCTGCAACTGCCTGTTATTAACGCAATTGCAATCATAATTAGAAAAAAAAGATTTCTTTTCATCTTTGTAAAAAATTAAATTTAAAAAATTACCTTAAAAACTCACTATTACTAATTTTGCAAAA
>BNTV01000131.1 GCA_025996865.1 Bacteroidia bacterium | reverse complement strand
TCGGCGAATGGGGAGAAGGACATTCGCAACAAAAAGTGTCGGCAGATGTTGTCATCAAGCACCTTGATATTTTGCTGAACAACTACAAAAATACACAGATTGTAATTGGAGATGATTACTTGCGGAATGGTAAAACGGAAGAAGAAACAAAGATTTTGAGGGAGTATGTGAAAAAGAAGCGCGTGTCGTACAGAGACGACAGCATTTTATATGAAGGTGTGATTAACTATCCGGGGTCTATCCAGAATGTTGATTTTTTTGAAGATGTGTGGAAAGATTCGCCGACAACACTTGAAATGTGTCATTACAGTTACTATAAAGACAAGTACTGGAGCATACCAAACGGATATGAAAAAGGATTAGACATAATAAAGGACGCTATTCGTGTAGCACATGCCACATTCATCAGCCCGCATGGTCATATCGGCGAATGGCAAAAAGATAACCCGCAAGCGGCGTGGGATATCATCAACAGGATTGGTTATTGGATTGTTCCCGAATGGGCAGAATTGAAACTGCACGAAAAGCAGTTGAACCTGTCTGTCGCATGGAACAACAAGGGCGTTGCGCCGGCGTATAAACCGTATCTCCTGAAAGTTTTTTTGATTGATAAGAAGGGGAAAAAGAAAGAATTGCCGTCAATCGACGCGGGCAATAGGGAGTGGTTTCCGGGAAGCACAACAGCACACTACACCTTGGATGCTTCCGGTATTTCCAAAGGAGTATATGAAGTGGAAATACTTTTGTATAAGCAGTTTAGAAATGGAAGTACCCGTCCTGTCCAACTTGGTTTGAAGCAAAAATATGAAAGCCTTTCAGGTGCATATAACATAGGAAAAATAAAATTATGATGTTTGATAATCTTTTAATAATGAAAAAAGGAATAAAAAGGATGTTGTCGCTTTGGCTCGTCTGTTTGATGATGCCATTGCAAATTTTTGCGCAATCGTCTGTTTGCGAGCTTGCCAACATTATACAACAAACCGCTTGGAAAACGAAGCAGATAACAGAAGATGTGGTTTTTAAACAAGCTCAACTCGAGATTTTCGATTCCAAGCAAACAATCAGTATTCTCGCCCTTCAACCCGCTTCAACTGCAAAATTAGCGATATATGATGCGGGTGACGAACTGCACTTAACCAGCGAATTATGCAAACAGGTGGATGCGGTTGCAGGCGTTAATGCTTCCTACTTTGCGTTGGAAGCAGGCAAAGGTTCTGTTGATTTTGTTCGCGTCAATGGAACTGTTTTGCACGAAAGAATAAGTAAAACACTCCAGAGCAATGCCGCTATGACCATTGACGAATCGGGAATTCATTTTCGTAAACGCGACACAACGGATGCGAAGTGGGAAAATAAGATTGATTGCGAAAATGTAATTGTTTCCGGACCACTGATAATGGAAAACGGGGAAGTTGCCCAATTAGACAAGGATGCGTATGTGAAGAATCGGCATCCTCGCACTTTTGTCGCGACCAAAGCAGATGGAACAATCTTGTTGATTGTAGTTGACGGAAGAAATGCGAATGCTGCCGGAATGAACCTCTACGAACTGTATGTTTTGGCAAAATCGCTGGGTTGTGAGCATGCAATGAATTTCGACGGGGGTGGTTCATCGACCATGTATGTGCGTGGCGAACCTGATAATGGCGTGGTGAATTATCCCTGCGATAACAAACGATTTGACCATGCAGGCGAACGCCGCGTAGGCAATGTAATTTATATAAAATAACAATTGTATGTCAAAATTATTCAATATCGGTATCAGCGTCTTTCTAATCCTCTTGTTGGCATCTTGCCGGCAACAGGCAACAGTGAAAGAAGAAAAATTGGAGTTGGTTACCTATCCTTTTGGTGACCCCGACCCTGTAGCCCACCCGGGAAGCAGCTTTTACGACTTTTTGGAATCGGGTGTAGGGGCGTTGCGCGCAACGCCCCTACCGTCGTCCCCATTATTGGAACAGTGCGGCAATCTTCCTGATGTGCAATCATTCTACCTCACGCGGGCACAATACCGTCAGGGTGAGAAGAAACTGGAAGACCTGTTACGTGCAGAACAATTAGATAAATCATGGCGGGCAGGCATGGCTTTGATTCGCTATTATCAAGAGGCGAAACAATATGACCGGATGTATGAAAAATCAAAGGAATACACGGCTTTATTCCCGGAAAATTATGAATTGGGATTGAAATATGCCGCAGCTATGCTTTCCCTGAAACAATACCGTGAATGCACGGATTATCTGACACACCTGAACGTTTTGCCTAATGAAGGAGCCGGTGAAGGGCGGCGCGTATATCGCGAAGCATGTGACCTGCGTGCGGAAGATTTCATCACGGCTTATTGCAATGCAAAAATAAGTGGTAAAAAGCCACCGGTATATAACGTCTATTTTGCTACACAGCCTGCTCCGGATGCTGTGATACAGGAAATTTTCGGTAAACTGGAACAACCGCGATGCCGGTGAAATGAAAGTATGGATGGATTATAACCCTACGGTTGTTAACAAACCTGCTTTCGTAGTTCCCTGTTGGGACTTTTGAAAATATTGTTTACCTTTGTCCTCCAAAATAAATTTTTAAATATGATAACAACAGACCAATTACGTGAAGTATTGGAGCGCGAGTCCGCGCTGAGGGGGTATCTTTGACATCGATGCCAAATTAATCCAATTGGAAGAAGAAGAACTTCGCACACAGGCGCCCGATTTTTGGGAAGATCCGAAACGTGCGGAGGAACAGATGCGGAAAGTTCGCGAAATCAAATCGTGGATTGTCGCCTATAACGAAATCAAATCGGCTGCCGAAGAACTGCAATTGGCATTTGATTTCCAGAAAGAAGGCATCACTACCGAAGAGGAAGTTGATGAGGCTTACAAACAGGCTATTGATTTGTTGGAAAATCTGGAAATGAAGAATATGCTCCGTTCGGAAGAAGACCATCTCGGAGCTGTTCTGAAAATCAATGCCGGCGCCGGCGGAACGGAAGCCCAGGATTGGGCGGAAATGCTTTACCGCATGTACAGCCGCTGGTGCGAAAGCAAAGGCTATAAAGTCACTGTAACCAACTGGTTGGATGGAGACGATGCCGGTATTAAAACCGTCACTTTGCAAGTCGAAGGCGATTATGCTTTCGGATACCTGAAAAGTGAAAACGGGGTACATCGCTTGGTTCGCGTGTCTCCTTACAATGCTCAGGGCAAACGGATGACATCTTTTTCGTCTGTGTCGGTCGTTCCTTTGGTGGACGATACCATTGAAATAGACGTCAATCCCGGCGAAATTGTTTGGGATACTTTCCGGTCGAGTGGGGCGGGGGGGCAGAATGTCAATAAAGTAGAGACGGGCGTTCGCTTGCACTATAATTACAAAGATCCGGATACCGGCGAGGTGAAGGAAATCGTGATTGAAAACACGGAATCCCGTTCCCAGTTTGGAAACAAAGACAATGCGATCCGTTTGTTGAAATCGCAATTGTATGAATTGGAACTGGAACGGCGTCGGAAAGCTTCCGCGAAAATCGAAGCCGGAAAAAAGAAAATCGAATGGGGTTCGCAAATCCGTTCGTATGTTTTCGACGACCGGAGGGTGAAAGACCATCGGACGGATTACCAGACTTCCAATGTGGGCGCTGTCATGGATGGTGATTTGGACGGATTCATTAAAGCTTATTTGATGGAATATGGGGGAGTTGCGGTTTTATAGAAATTATTAAAGAAAAATAAAGGTTTTTGTTTGTAATATTCAAAAAATATTGTAATTTTGCATCGCTTTTGAAAAAGCGGGTCCCATAGCTCAGTTGGTTAGAGCACCTGACTCATAATCAGGGAGTCCTTGGTTCAAGCCCAAGTGGGACCACAAAAGCAAAAAGCAAAATGAAGCAAGTCCTTGAAATTGAATAGATTTCAAGGACTTTGTATTTTGGGGAAAGAGCAAAAAAACAGCGGTTTTGAGCAGGTTTTCAGTGGTAAAATAGTGGGACATTGGATTTCACAAGAAAATCCCACTAATTTGATTTTAATTCGCAGATTTTCAATATTTTGCACAACGTGATTCTGAAAGGAAACGAGTAATTTTGTTTATTGGAAATTCATTAAAAATGGGTAAAATGATATGATTAAGCGCAGTATTTCTGTACATTTGTGAAATCAGGCAAAAGAGTGTTCGAAGGGAAGGGATAAGAAGTCTCGCTACTGAACGAATATCTTGAATTGAGCGAAGATTTTAGGCTTATTATTACGCTGAATTTCACGAAAATGTAGTACCTTCGCACTTTTAGAAATGAATTAAAATGAGCAATAAAATGATTCAAAAAGTATGACAGATTCAGAAGTGAAAATAATCTTTCTTATTTTACTCGGCATTGTTGCTTTGTTTATTTATTTATGCAATGACAGTCATGAAAAAAATAAGTAAAATTATCGTAGTAATTCTGATTGTATTTACGGTACTTAAAATATATGAAAGCAGAATCCTATATGCAACTGACTATTATATTACAACTGTATCTAATCCAAAAGCACACACATTTCAACAAACACTGTCTTACATTATCATAGGAGTTTTCGGAGGTATAATTCTCCTTGTCAGTTCCATGATATTTAGAAAGATACGAGATAAAAAATTACTAAAAACCGTTACGAAATCAAATAGAGGTACGTGGTCAGAAAGAGATTTGGTATTAAAACTTTTGAAATACGGAATACCGGCACAAACGATTTTTCACGACCTGTATTTAAAAAAGTATAATGGTGATTTTTCTCAGATTGACTTAGTCGTTATCACGGAGGTGGGTATTATTGTGTTTGAAGTAAAAGATTACAGTGGATGGATTTTTGGGAGTGGAAGTCAATCGCAATGGACTAAAATATTAGCGTATGGTAAACAGAAATATCGTTTCTATAATCCCATAATGCAGAATAACAGGCATATAGAAGAGATAGAAAAACAACTCAAACAATTTAATCTACCGTTCTATTCAGTCGTGGTGTTCTACGGTAACTGTATATTGAAAGATGTCAGTTTCATTCCTAATGGAACATTTCTTGTAAAATCTCGAAGAGTTTTAGAAGTTATGAGAGTAATTAAGAAAAATAATGAGCCAGTCCAATATTCTAATGAAAATGAAGTAGTTAGAATATTAAAAGAGGCTGTAAAAAATGGAGAAAATAAGGAAATTCAAATCCAACATATTAAAAATGTTAATGATATGTTAGGCAAAGATAGTATATTTGATTAAACAGTATCTTCCCTTCCGTGTCTTTATGACCACAAAGTAAGTCAATCCGTTTTACAAACTGTTCAAACCGCGAAACCATCGCCTCGAACGTACGAGCTTCAATATTTATGATTTCCATAACTCTTATTTTTTGAATTTTGGCTCAAAGATAAAGTAACATCTTCGGTTAATTATCAAAGTTCCGGCAAGGAAGATTAGCGGCAAGCAACGCAAACTTGATTTGGAGAAGTTCAGACAACAATTCATGCAAGTCCCAAAGATTGATAATCGCAAACCGGTTTTTATCAGTCATTCCGTTCGCGACAGTTTAGACCGGATTGTAAGGCTATTCGGAGAACATGGTATGAAGTGTTTCGGGACTGATAGAAAACCTCGCCCGCGACTTCCTTGAAACTTATCGGGACGATGTGGAACAATGGCGAAAGATGTAAACAATTCAACAAAGGCGGTCGCCCGCTGAAAACAGACCCATGCCGGCACCGGTATTCCATCAAACTGAACGATGTCGATAATGCGCAACTTCTCTCAATGCTCGAAGAAACAGGATTGAAATACAATGCTGCAAAGTTCATTAAGACTTGCCTGTTCAAACGGGAAATCAAGTCTGTAAAATTTGACAAGGCTGCAATGGATTACTATATGCGGCTGACTACTTTCCATTCGCAATTTCGAGCAATATGACTGTTTTCCCACAAAAAAACACTAACTTTGCAACGCAAAGTTTTGCGGTTTCAAGAAAAATGCGTATATGCTGAATTTTATAGACTTGTTTGCTGGTGCAGGTGGCTTGTCCGAAGGCTTTATTCGGGCGGGCTACACACCTTTGGCGCATACAGTAGACTTAAATTTATCAAAAAAATACAACTAAATATGATTGATTATAATAAGAAAATGATTTACGAAGAAGTTACTGTTAAGAACAAGCAGGACTATTACGCACAAAACAATCCTTTCGTTGAAGACAGATTTAACGAAAAAGTTTGTTGTTTACATTGTGATGATGAATTTATTTTTGATGAGTTCAAAGTCATTAGAAACAAAACAACAAATGAAGAATATATTGCCTGCAAACATTTTCCTGAATGTAATGGAACAATAATTGACTTTATGCCAGCAGATTATAAAACAAGATAAAATCGTAATATGATAAAGATAATAATCACAATAGTTGTAGTATTTACCACAATAGTTTCGTTTGCTCAAACTCAACCGTCAGAACACCTTACGTTTAAGGGAGTTCCTATTGACGGAACGCTCAATGAATATGTTTCAAAAATGAAACAGAGTGGTTTCACTTTAATCGGTACGGAAGATGGCGTTGCAATGTTAAAAGGCGACTTTGCAGCGTATAAAGATTGCATTGTGGGTGTAGCAACCTTGAAACAAAAGGATTTGGTTAGTAAAATAACCGTAATTTTTCCAGAACGCAATACTTGGTCAATGCTTTCGTCTAACTATTTTTCATTAAAAGAAATGCTGACAGAAAAATATGGTGAACCGTCAGAAGTTGTTGAAACATTTGATACTTATTCAGAGCCAAAAGATGATGGTGGCAAAATGGACGCAGTTAAATTTGATAATTGTAAATATTACTCAATTTTTGAAACAGAAAAAGGCAGTATTGAATTGTCAATCAGTCATAACAGCGTTATGAGTTGCTATGTGATATTAGCTTATTTCGACAAAATTAATGGCGATATTATTAAAGCAAAAGCGATAGATGACTTGTAATTAGTTTACGCCCTCTCAAAAGAGTAGATAATATGATTTTTCAAATTTCACTTATACTAATTGGAATAATAGCCATAATAATATTTCGTAGTTGGCTATTTGAGAAAAGGCGCATACAGCGGCGCGATTATTACAGAAATGTATATCTTAAATCGGATGCGTGGCAACGGAAGCGATATGTAGTACTCAAACGGGATAATTGGTGTTGCGTATATTGCGGCGGACACGCTACACAAGTTCACCACAAGAGATATGCGAAATATAACATTGGGAAAGAACCTATTGAATGGCTTGTTTCCGTATGTGATTCTTGTCATAATGCACAACATTGTTAACGAACAAAGAAGAAGAAAATATTATGGATATAAAATCAACAATAAAAGAATTGGAAGAACGCTTAAAAGTGTATATTTCGACAATCAGTATTCGCTCACTTGAATACACGTCGTTCATTGTTGAAGTCGGTGCTTTAACCGTTGGCACAGACGACAAAGGCATTGTGATTACTGAAAACAAACGTTACCCGATGCAGTTTTCAGAAAAAGCGGTAAAAGAAATTTGCTCAATGACTTTCAAAGATTGTTTTGATAATGTCGTGCAGCCAAAAGTTTTCAGCAAACATGAGTGGTATAACGAACAAATTGAGCGAATACAAATGACTATAAATGAGATCAAAAAGGCAGCATAATGAGAGGCGAAAAATGGACACGCGAAGAAATGATTTTGGCTTTCAACCTGTATTTGAAATTGCCGTTTGGCAAAATGCAGAGAGGAACGCCTGAAATCATAGAACTTGCCAACCTGATGGGCAGGTTGGCACTTTACGACAAAGCGTTTGACAAAGGATTGATAGGAATAAACGGCAATTATGAAGTAATTTTATCTGCGAACTTGAACAAAAACAGAACAAAAGATTATTTTGTAAAATACTTTGCCCCGATTGAAAAGGTAAAATTGCAGATGCCGCAAAAGTATTTGCCAAAGGCAGAGTTTTTGGAATGGCACAGAGATATAGTTTTTGAAAAATAGGAGAAACACAATATGAAAAATTTAGATGAAATATTTCAAGCATTAGAACTGAAAAATAAAGACGGCTCATACAAAGACGGACTGTGTTTTTCTAATGACGCCTTGCAACTTTCAAGTCGTATAAAACGATGTTTGGAGCAAATTAAACCAGATGCCTTTTTTTGCTTTGATAACAAGCCATTAATTTTGTTTTTTGTAAATCCGCTTGACAAATTGGCTTTACATAAGCAAATTTGGAATTTTAATGAAGTGCCTGTGGTTATTATTGTTGAAAACAACAGCGTTGAAATTTTTAATGGTTTTCAATTACTTGAATCTGGAGAAAACAAAGGAACATTATCTAAATTAGGCAATCAAAAATTAAACGATTTTACTTATTTTAATTTAGTTACAGGCAAAACTTGGGAAACTTACGAAAAAGAATTAAATTACAAAAATAGAGTAGATTACAAACTGTTAGACAATATTGGTGCTGCAAGAAAACAGATTATAAAACAATTTTCACCAATAGATGAAAATGATGAAGAAACAAAAAAACGATATGTAAAAATTACAAATGCTCTGTTAGGCAAGGTTATTTTTGTCCGATATTTGATTGACAGGAATGTTAAAATATATTTTGAAGGCGAATCAAAAGAACGGACAAAAGAAGATTTTTGTACAATACTTCAACAACCAGACCGTGCAAAACAATTTTTTAATACTTTAGCAGATAAAGAAGTTGGTTTTAATGGTGATTTATTTTCTTTGAATGACAGTGAATATCAAGGAATACCGCAAAAAGCATATTCTATTTTAATAAAGTTACTGCAAAGTCAGGAAATTTCTACAGGGCAACAATCATTATTCGATTTATATGATTTTTCGATTATTCCTATTGAGTTTATAAGTAATGTTTATGAATCTTTTGTGGGAATTAATAAAGAGAAAAAGAAGACAAAAGAAAACAAAGAAAATGACAATGGCGTTCATTACACACCGTTGTTTCTTGTAGATTATATATTGGCAGAAACAGTAGACAGATATGTATTTGATAATAAAACGTTTAACTGCAAAATACTTGACCCTTCTTGCGGTTCAGGCGTGTTTCTTGTAGAAACGCTACGAAAATTGATTGAACGATATAAAGAAAGTAATCCGCTTATACATACAGAAAATCAAGAAAAATTCAAAGAAGAGATAAAAAAAATAGCCAAAGACAATATTTTTGGCGTTGATAGCGATGAAAGTGCTGTCCAAGTGGCTATTTTTTCTATTTATCTCACTTTGCTAAATGAAATGGACCCTCCTGAAATACCTAATTTCAAGTTTCCTCCTCTTTTAAACACAAATTTCTTTTGTGCTGATTTTTTTGATGAAACAAAAGAATTTAATACTATTTTCAAAAAAAATGATTTTAAATTTGATTTTATTATTGGTAATCCACCCTGGTTTAGAGGGCAAAACGAAAAAAAGAAAACGAAAAAAGAGCCATTATATGTACAATATATTAAAAATAGAAAAAAGAAAGAAAAGAACGCCAAATATACAATTGATATAGGCAACAAAGAAATAGCGCAGGCATTTTTACTGCGGAGCGGTGATTTTTGTGCTGAAAATACAAGATGTGCTTTGATTGTAACAAGCAAAGCATTATATAATTTGAAAAGCAAAGATTTCAGAGAATACTTTTTACATAATTATTTTATTGAAAGAGTATTTGAATTGGCACCTGTAAGGCGGGAAGTTTTTGACAAATCAAATGATAAAGCCATTGCACCTGCTTGTGTGCTATTTTTCAGAGATGCAAAAGAGAAAAATACGGACTCCAATCTTATTGAACACATTGCATTGAAACCAAGCCATTTCTTTTCAATGTTCAAGATATTTTCTATCTATCGGCACGATATTCAGACTGTTCAGCAAAACAGATTAAAAGATTATGATTGGCTTTGGAAAGTGTTGGTTTATGGCTCTTATTTGGATTTTAATTTTATAAACAGATTAAATAATGAATTAGATACAATTCAAAATATAAGAAAAAAAGAAAACATTCTTTTTAAACAAGGGCTAAAAAGAAAAGATGCTGCAAGAAAAAATCCAATTCAAGTAACAAAATTGATTGATAAGCCTTTTTTAGATACTCAAAAGAAACAATTACATCCATTTATGATTGTTGATTCCAATCAAAAGTGGAATGAAGAATATGTAGGATATATTTACAAACAAAACGATAAGCCATATCTTGAATTATTTCAGCCATATTCACTTTTAATTGCGGGCGGGATTTTTAAAGACCTTACTTCAAATGCTGCGATAAATAAACAGGAACGAGTTTTCACAAGTTCAGTTCGGGCGTTAAAGATAAAAGATGAATCACAGTTGGATATTATATATTCCATAAACATCATTCTTTGTTCTTCTCTGTTTTCGTATTATATGCTTAACACAGGTGTTTCAGCAGGTATTGAAAGAGAAGAATCGGAAGATACGGAAATTGAAAATATGTGGTATTTCAACATTCTAAATGTAATTGAAAAAGCACAACAAATTGAAGATTATCAGGTAAATAAGAATAAATTAAAAAACAAAGCGATTAAAGAAGTTTCAATAAGACAACAATGTGATGATATTATTTTTAAATCATTGGAATTAAGCATTGAAGAAAAAGAATTATTGAATTATGCCAATGATATAACAATTCCGCTACAAATGCAGCACAAAGGTTTTGAAAAACTTTTATTGCCTTGTAAAATTGAGGATAATATATTAATTGACTACGCCAATTTGTTCACTAACCGCTTTGCTTCTAATTTTGAAAAAATCGGCAAAAAATTTGCCGTAGAAATTTGGCATACACAACAAATCGTTGGAATGTTTTTTAAAGTTATTGCTGAAAACGAATATACAAAGCCGATTGTTTGGAAAAATAAACAAAATGACACAAATGGCATATTTCAAAAAATCATAGAACTTGGCGCAACTAAAATAACTGACCAACTTTTTGTACAAAAAGATATTCGCGGTTTTGAAAAGGAGTATTTTTATCTGTTTAAGCCAAACGAGAAACGCTTGTGGCATAAAGCCGTAGGATATTTAGATGTAGAAGAGTTTGCAGATGCCATACTTAAAGCGGGGAGGGATAAAAATGAGTAATCAAACTTTGGACGCTACTGCCTTTGAGTACAGTATTTCATACTTCAACACAACATTTGAGGATATTCTTGCAGGCATTGTTGTAGTTTATTCCTGCATAATTGCAACAAAAACAAAAGTGCCTTTGAATGATGAAAATGCGATTAGAGATATTTTTCTTTCAAAAGAATATTTGAAAAGTATAGATTTCAGAAAATCTAATCCTCCGTTAGACAACTACCATTTTGACAAGGAAATCTCTGAAAATCAAGGCAGAGCAGATATTCGAGTTTTGCAAATAAAACCATATAAAGATGACGATGCTTATTATGTTATTGAATGTAAGCGATTGGATAATGAAAATCAAAATGGTAAAACAGGGTTAAACGGTAAGTATATTTCAAATGGTATTGCTCGTTTTACAAATGAACGGAAATATCAGTTTTTTAACAATACCGCAGGAATGATTGGCTTTATAGTTTCAGAAATGGATATTTGCAATAATGTTTATTGTATCAATCAACTTTTGCAAAACATTTTTACTGGAATAAATACAGAAAAAGAACTGACAAAAAAGCAAATAACGCCTGATTTTGAATATTCATATTATTCTAATCATAAAGTTGGAAAATCAACAAAAATAATCTATCATTTGATGCTTGATTTTTCGGCTAATACAAAAACTTCGTAACTTCCAATTTGAAGTCAAAACCACCGCAGGCAACAACCACCAGAAAGTAAGTATCAGCTGCGAGCGGCAACTTGATGAAACTCTTTTGGAAGACCTGTTTTTGTTTCATTTGTCGGTTGAGGCAGCCAAGAAAAACGGTGAGAGTTTGAACGCCAAAGTTAATGCAATCCGCGAAACATTACAGGACAATGTTTCAGCCCTGAATGTTTTTAACAACAAACTTTTGGAAATTGGTTATTTTGAGAAACATACGCATTTGTACGAAGAAAAATGCTATCAGATGCGCGATGAAAACTACTACAAAATAGACGGCGATTTTCCACGCATTAAGGAAAAGAAAATCCGCAACGGCGTAGGCGATGTAAAATACTCAATAATTATTTCGCAGTGTAACGTAAGCCTTCGCTCCTCCGCATCTTGCCCAGTTTGCCCGCTCACCTTACCTTTGCCAAAAAAAAGAAATGCACAAACCAAGCAAACGCAGATTAAGTACAGAGGAAGGCTTCGCCATCATTGCGAGTTATTATGCTCAGGGGAGTCAGGGCGCCCGGCAATTCTACACATCACACGGATTG
>BNTV01000130.1 GCA_025996865.1 Bacteroidia bacterium | reverse complement strand
TGCACATTTTCTTTATTTGTAGAAGATGCCGACAAAAACACCAAAATCGTTGCCATCAACTCCGAATTGGTTAATACGCAAATTACATCACAGCCTGTCCGGTCATACGTTCTTATGGGCGACAAAGTTAAAACGGATAAAGTTCATCCGGATGCTCAACTTATCCTGTACAACAGCGCATTTTGGGGCAGTCCCATCATTGGAGCGATAATAAATAACGGTACCGTGCGTATCCAACAGGGAAACTACACACGGAGCGGCGCTCCCGGCATAGACAACAGAGGCGGAAAAGCGCATGTTTACACTACTTATTTCGCACAGCCGATGACAGGGGAAAACAGGGCAGTCAGGGATATCAGCGAAGCTGTTGCTTCAGGGAATAACGTGTATGCGAAGCTGCATGAAACCGGCATCTCAACGGAACTCACCAACAACTATTATGTCTCCGGACTTAGGGATAATAAAGAAGGATCGGGGCGGATTTATGGATCGGATGTTGTTTCCGGTAAAAAGTGAATAGGACAAATAGATTTTGACGATATTCTCCAATACCTCTAATCAACGAGCGTAAAAATATCTGTAACAGAATGCGCCGACCAAATAAATTACTGACTATTTCGTTGAAGATAATCTACCGTAAAATTGATATATTCCGGATTTGAAAATATACTGCGTTTTCGATTGTTCCATTCCGACAGCTTTTGAGAAATGATATGTTCATCAAACGTATTATTTTCAGCAATAATAAAATCAATGGAAGACAATAATTCAAGAGCAAAATCAGAATAAAAACCATTCAGGAAATTTGTGGTTTTTGTTGCAATTTCATTCAATTCAGTATTACTTTCAACATAAGCTTTAACGGTTTCGTAACCGTCTGCAACAAGTGTAAGCGGATCAAAAGGCTTTTTATTCATATCGCTGTAACCCATCAAATAACTGCCATTCAAATAATTTAAAACATACCGAACTTTGCCCGAATAAGGTCCATAAAATTTCGGTTCAAATTTTAATTTGAAATACTTTTCTGCTCCAAATTTTTGCAAAAAATAGCATATTTTTTCACTTGAAAATTCGGAAACAAACTCACCATTCCGCACTAAATCAGATAAAACATAAAGTAATAGCGCTCGCGCCTCTGTCAATTTTACTCTTTCTTTTTTTAGATATTCTTTAATAGCGTTAGTCGGCTCATACACATAAATATCAATATTCAAAGTGCTTAATTTGAGTTCCAAAAGTTGTTTTACTTTTTCCCATTCCAAGCCGCCGTTACCAGCGCCGAGAGGTGGTAAGGCAACGCTTTTAATTTGTTCTTTTTCTATTACTTTCAGAAAATCATCCAATCCATCTTCGATATAACTGTATTCCGAAGATTTTCGCCAATCCTTTTTTGTGGGAAAATTGATAATGATTTTTTCGCCTGAATTTAGGTTGCGGTCTTTGGAAACAAATAGTTTTCCGATTGCAATTTCTTTTCGTTTGCATGCGTCCTCGTATGCTTTAAAATTATTCGGAAAAGCATTTTTAAATTGCAAAGCAATTCCTTTCCCCATAACACCAACAGTATTAACGGTATTTACCAATGCTTGCGCATCGCTGTCCAATATGTTGCCTTTTGTATAATGTATCATAATCTTAAAAATATGCTTGTTGTTGAACAGAAATTGTTTTATTTACTCCCAATTCGGCTAATCTTTGTTTGGCCGTTTCATTATAACATACAAAACCACATATATGTTGAGGAGCAATATCGTCAGCGACTAAAAATTCGGCTTCTTTTTTGAGCCTTAGCAAACGATTTTCTTCACCACCCCAATCGTTAGAGTTAATAGCTGACCAATCAAGAATACTCGGCAAATCATTTATTTTTGAATTATCATAAAAAGTAGTCATTGCACCGAGTGCGTGCCCATTTGAAAAATAATAAGTTGTGCCGGATTCGACAATATCACATACTTTGCAAACAACATAAACAATATCTTCCGGGGGAGTTGCACATTCAACCCCATTTCCGCCAAGTTGTATAACGTACAACATTGGCATACGTTTATCAAAATAAAATGGAATATAATCACCTAAAATTATTGTACCAAACGATTGAGAATGATTGCCATTGTTTATATTTACCTGTTTTGTTATTCTTGTTCTAATAACATTTATATCACCAATTGCCACATAATCAGGATTGACATTAGGCGAATTTTTATGCGTAATGCCATTTTCGAGAATATGCGGGATATTCCCAATATGTGTCATTCGGTATATGTGAGTTTGCGACAAATTCATTTTTGTAAGTGAATTTTGAAATACAAAGGTAACTTTTTTTTATGAATTATTTTTTTTTAGCAATAAAACCCCAAAAGACTTGCACAAATCAGAGCAGAAAATTGTAAATTTGCACCCATTGTTTTATTTTTTTAAATCAAAAAATATTTATTATGGCAAAAGTGACGAAAGAAAAGGCTTTGCTCTACCATTCGGAAGGCAAGCCGGGAAAGATTGAAGTGATTCCAACCAAACCCTATAGTACGCAAGCCGACCTCTCCCTGGCCTATTCTCCGGGAGTAGCGGAACCCTGTCTGGAAATAGAAAAAAATGCAGATACCGCTTATGATTACACAACAAAAGGAAATTTGGTCGCTGTGATTTCAAACGGCACAGCCGTCTTGGGATTGGGCGACATAGGCGCATTGGCCGGCAAACCGGTAATGGAAGGTAAAGGATTGTTGTTCAAAATATTTGCGGGAATTGACGTCTTTGATATCGAAGTCAATGAAAAAAATCCCGAAAAGTTTATCGAAGCCGTGAAAGCCATTGCTCCGACTTTCGGCGGTATCAACCTCGAAGATATCAAAGCGCCCGAATGTTTTGTCATCGAACGCCGGCTGAAAGAAGAATTAGATATTCCCGTGATGCACGATGACCAACACGGTACGGCGATTATTTCCTCGGCAGGATTGTTAAATGCCTTGGAATTAACCGGAAAAAAAATAGACGAGGTGAAAATTGTCGTCAATGGAGCAGGCGCTTCTGCAAGTTCGTGTACGCGATTGTACATGGCTTTGGGCGCTAAAAAAGAAAATATCGTCATGTGCGACAGCAAAGGCGTGATTTCCGTGCGACGTTCCGACTTGAATGAAGAAAAGAAATTTTTCGCTACTGAAAAGAATTTCAATACTTTAGAAGAAGCAATCGCAGGCGCTGATGTTTTCCTGGGTTTATCCGTTGCCGATGTATTGACGGAAAAAATGGTACAAAGCATGAACGCCAATCCGATTGTTTTCGCCTTGGCTAATCCGAATCCCGAAATTTCTTACGAAAAGGCAAAGGCTTCCCGTGCCGACCTTATTTTTGCCACCGGCCGTTCCGATTATCCCAACCAAATCAATAATGTATTGGGTTTCCCGTATATTTTCCGGGGAGCTTTGGACGTGAGAGCGACCTCGATTAATGAGGAAATGAAACTGGCTGCTGTAAAAGCAATTGCTTCATTAGCCAAAGAACCTGTTCCCGATGTCGTGAATGCCGCTTATGAATTAAGTACTTTGTCATTCAGTCGAGAATATTTGATTCCTAAACCAATGGATCCGAGGTTGTTAACTTGGGTATCCGTTGCGGTAGCAAAAGCAGCGATTGAGTCGGGTGTCGCCCGCAAAAAAATCGAAAATTGGGACGTCTATGAAAACCATTTGCGCGATTTAATGGGTTATGATAACAAATTATTGCGCGACTTTACCGATATGGCGAAAAAGAACCCGAAACGGGTTGTATTTGCCGAAGGTATTCATCCGAATATGTTAAAAGCCGCTGCCCAAGCGCGTGACGAAGGTTTTTGCCATCCCATCCTGTTGGGAAATGACGAACGAATCCTAAAATTGGCGGCAGAATTGAAGATTGATTTGGAAGGAATTGAAATAGTCAATTTGCGGCACGACAATGAAATGGATCGTCGGATGCGATATGCTAAGATTTTGTCGGAAAAACACGAACGCGAAGGCGCCACTTTCGAAGAATCGGTCGATAAAATGGTTGAACGCAATTACTTCGGCATGATGATGGTTGAAACCGGTGATGCGGACGCTTTTATCACAGGCGTTTATACCAAATATTCCAATACGATTAAGGTAGCGAAAGAAGTGATCGGCATTCGGGACGGATACGATACTTTTGCAGCCGTACATATTTTGACCGGAAAAAAAGGAACATTCTTCCTGGCTGATACCCTGATAAATCGTCATCCGACAACCAATGTTCTACACGATGTTGCGAAATTAACCGTCGAAGCGGTTCAATTTTTTGCACAGGAACCTGTTGTCGCGATGTTGTCCTATTCTAATTTCGGTGCGGATAAGGAAGGAAATCCGGCTTCGGTGCATGATGTTGTTGCCAAGATGCACAAAGAATATCCCGATTTGGCGATTGACGGTGAAATGCAGGTGAATTTTGCCTTGGACAAAAACTTGCGCGACCTGAAATATCCCTTTACCCGTTTGAAAGGAAAAGATGTCAATGCTTTGGTATTCCCGAATTTAACTTCGGCGAATATCGCACAAAAATTGTTGCAGGAAATGGGGGTAGGGGAAATGGTCGGCCCGATTCAGGTCGGTCTGAAAAAGCCGATTCACTTTACCGATATTGAAAGTTCTGTCCGCGACATTGTTAACATTACCCGCGTTGCGGTGGTAGATGCGATTGTTCATGAAAAAATACACGGGAAATAGCGACGACTTTGAAAACCATAATACAAACCTGACGCATACGGATGAAGCGTAATGATTCCCTATGAGATTCGATTAAAATTTGGTTGACAACATAGAAGCGGGGGGCAGGAAAAAAGAGGAAAATTAGCTAAAAGAAATCAGCCCTCTGCCAAGCGTAGGCAGAGGACTGAATAATTATAAATTATTTTATTTCTAATTCAGAACCCAAATCTACTTCAAATTAGATATAAACCATCCTGCTTGTTCTGTTGTTATGGCAGTATGGTCTCCATTGGGTCTATCCCAAAAAAACTTTTCCTGGAAAAATTTCTGAAGGTACTTGTGTATAACTGTCGTCATTTATTGTTTTTTAAGATTAATAAATTTTTGTTATCGTCTCCTGTAAAATAAATCATTAATTCATTGTCTTTAATAGCAAAACTATATGCATTCTCTAAAGCTTCACATATATTTATTTCCTCTTGTGGAGGCATTACGAATGTTGAGCCATTCATTGTTAATTGAATCAAATTGCCTGATAATGAATGATTGTAAAAAATTTCATTCGTATGGACAAATGCCCATTTATCTTTTAAATTAGATATTATAATACGACCTTTCGATAAAGTGTTTATGTCCAAAATTGTCTTTCCATCCGCTGTGTAAGCAAACTTAATACAATCCCATTCTCCAACAAGAAGTGTTGGGTCAATATATCGTGGAGTTTCTTGTTTGTCGCAACTGACTGCGACAAAGAACATTGTTACAACTAAACACAGTGTTGTTATTACTGTGAATCGTAGTGATTTTTTAAATATCGTTTTCATTGCATTTTTATTTTGTTAAAATCATCCGTGTGCTTATTTCCCAACCTTAACCGTCCCAGCCATCGTTCGCGCCCGCGTTTCCGCCTCATACATGGCTTCGCAACTCACGGCAGGCAGGGTAAACGAACCTAAATAAGAAGCTTGCAAGCGGACTTTGAGGGTTTTAGATTTTCCTCTCGGCAAGTCAAAATAGGTCAATACCCGGTCGTCGCGAATGTCACGATAAGTGTAAACGTCTGAAACCGTTTGGTTTACGTCTTCGGCCATAATCATCCGCTGACAAATCTTACCCTGACTGTCGCGGCAACTTTCACACAAACGGAAGTAGATCGGATTGTCGTTGGTGCATGGTTTCAACCTGTTGTTATCAGTGCAGCGATATTTTTCGCTCGTGGGTTTAACATCTTCTTTTGCGGGGGCGATTACACTGAAGATATTGCACAACGGTAATGTCAATGTAAAACTTGCTCATGCCGAGCGGAGTAGCAACAATTAATTGCGCTTACCAGAATAAATACAGGGATTAAATTTGATTGCAAATTTAATCCCGGATTCGCGTTGTCGTTTTTTTAATTGCTATCAATCATAGCGGTATTCTGTCTCGGATTGGCAACCTGTAGCTGAAAAATTGATTGCTTCAATAATTTACTCATAATCTATAGAACACAAAATTAGTGTTTAATAACCTCAAATGTAGCCCCTAACGTACTTTCAAAACCTGCTTCAAAAAAAACATTTTCGGCTACTTTGAAAATTATTTGTGCATTATTAGTTATCAAAACGTTGCCTTGTGGTTTGGTGGCAGTTACAGCCCTACCTACGTAAATGTTTTTACCCTCAATAAGCCGATTACTTGTTATTGTTTCATTTTGGATATATACATCTTGATTGAAAGGATACAAATGATTATACAAAAACGAAGCGGACGAATTAAACCGTGTATGCAATTCATTTGCTCCCTGTGTAAATATGGAGTAAAATGGCGAAGTAGTCACATTAGATAGATTTTGAGTTAATGTTGTTGACCAATCGCTTAATGCAAGAGAACTTACAGTTGGAACAAAACAAAATGTGGATTGCTTGATATCACTGTCCGGAATAGGAAGATCTCCTCCAAGCATATCCAATGAATATCTGCCCCCAGGAGCGCCATCAATTGGCAACATACTGCTCGTACTATTCACAGTTTTGTCTTCAATATTAATATTGACAGAAACAAGCCAAAGTATTTTCTTGCGAATATACACTTTTCCTTTATACACTCTCGAAGCACTTTGATTTTTTAAGGCATCTACATTCATTTCTATTTTGACTTGACTGTTCCCCGGTATGGTATTCAAAACTAATTGAGGATAATTTGTTACAAGAGCCAACGGGCTGAACAAAGATAATAAATCCATCCACCATTTGAAAGAGTAAGAGTATTGCCAGTCAATGATAGCACTACCAGCTGCAAAGGTCAAACTGCCGGTATTACTTCCATCTTCTTCGCATCTTTAAAATTTCTATAATCAATCACATTAATGAAAAATACCTGTAGATTGGTATTTTGTATATGCCTTACAGCTGCTTGAAAACCCACCGGTACATTGGCTCCCTTGTACGGACTATCCACCGAAATATACTTCTTAGTCTGATGATTATAACCCTCATTTTCCAATTGTCGTAGGGCAATACGAGCTACCAATCCTCCCATACTGATTCCCATAACTATATTTTGCTCGCTGCCTTGCTTGAGGGTATTCACCTGCTTGATTATATCTTTGAATAATTGTGCATTACGCCAAATATCATCCGTACCACGATTGTAATCCAAGTAGATAATATCAAATTGGGCTAAGTCAATCCTATCACTAAGAGTAGCTCCGCCTCCGGGATAAGGGATATTTATCACTCCAAAAGTGCCCGCTTCTAAAAACTTAATGAGATCCATTTTAAATTCTTCGCCCACAATGTAACTGGGGTCAAACCCTTCTGCTACAATCAAAGGTTTCTTGATTTGTCCTGAAGAGTTGGAAGATGAATACTTGATTTGCATTTTTCCCCCGTAATGTTGAGTAGTTGCAGGAATAGTAATATCTTCAATGCCTTCTTGAGATGATCTGAGAATTGATGTAGCGCCAGTAACATGAATGTTGGTTTTACTGGTATAGGAAGTTCCGTCTGTATAGGTCAGTCGAAAATAAATCGTTTTAACGCCGCCTCCACTGAATGTATAACTGACCGGTGAATCATGGCAAGCGGCACGGCACTATATCCACATAATTGCTGTCGGCCGGTACTCCGTTAAAAACATCCGGCTCCACCATATACAAACCATAGTCACTAAGCAAGCCGGTTGTAATTCGACTTTTGTCCATCTGTTGAAAAATATAATTCATCCGGTCAGTGTATTCCTGTCCTGGATTTTGGGCAAATAAACCTGTCATGGTTATTAGCAAAACTACGAGTAATAATATTTTTGATTTCATTGTTCTATTTTTTTAATCAATTTCGTACTGTCTTTATGAATCTACATACCAACCTTTCTTCTCTGCTATGCTTCTGTCACAAGTGTCTGTACCGGGATTGTTGCCAATATACACATACTTGGTCGGTAAATTATTGCTGTGCAATGTGTCAAACAAAGTATTCAACGTATCGGCTGTCTGTTGATTACTTGAACAAGAGAAACTACTTAGAGCAGTATTTTTGCTAACATCCAAACTCGTTAATTGATTATTGTCGCATTTAAAATTTGTCAATTTAGTATTTTTGCTAACATCCAAACTTGTTAATTGATTATTGTCGCAATACAATAATTGCAGTGCAGTATTTTTGCTAACATCCAAACCTGTTATTAGGTTATTATGGCAATGCAATTCTCTTAGAGCAGTATTTTTGCTAACATCCAAACTTGTTAATTGATTATATTCGCATTTGAAATTTGTCAATATAGTATTTTTGCTAACATCCAAACTTGTTAATTGATTAAATTCACACTCTAAAATAGTCAGTGCAGTATTTTTGCTCAAATCTAAACTCGTTAATAAATTATTACCACATCTTAGCGCGCCCAGCGCAGTATTCTTACTAACATCCAAACTTGTTAATTGAGTATAGTTGCAGTCAAGCCTTGTCAAAGCATTATTGTTGCTAACATCCAATTTCGTTAACTCATTGCCGTCACAGATAAAACTTGTAACCAATCCGGTTATCGTAATGGTTTTGGTTGATGTGCCGAGATTATCACGCACTAATACCGTACTGAAAACTTCTGATGCGTATTTTTCAATATTTCCATTTCCCCAATCAATGTCTATGCTACCTTTAAATTCTGTACCAATTCTAAATGATACCTTGGAAGAACTCGTAATTACAATTATACTATAATTATAATCCGCGTCTTTTTCACATGACACAACTGTTATCGCAAACATTGCGGTTATCACGTATAATACCCAAAAAATCTTTTTCATAAAAGCAGTTTTTTTACTTTGTCAAAATCATCCGTTTCGTATCTATTTCTTGCCCGTCGGCTACGAGAGCGTACAAGTATATTCCTGCCTGCAAAGTTGAACCTTGAATTATTACGCTGTTTTGGCCGGTAGAAGCATCTATCTTCTGCAACATCTTGCCCTGCATATCGAAAATACAAATGTAAGCATTTTTTACTCCGGTTGCTACAAAATATTTTATTTCGGTTTGGTTTGTGAAAGGATTGGATGCATTAACATTGTTTACCTTGAATTGAGCGGAACCGTCAGCGTTTACTTTGAACTGAGAATAAACCTCAGAAACAAAAAACAATAAAACAATAGAAATAGAAATTAAAATTTTTGTTTTCATAAAATCATTAATTTTTAATAAGTTAAATAATCATCGTAAATGTACGCTAATTTTCTATTCAATCCTAATTTTTTAGTATTATTCTTTGCGAAATCTATCTATCTATCTATCATGTGTTTATTTTTTTTAATAATTATCGATTGTAATACCTAAAAACAATGTGCAAGCTCTACGGGCTATAATGTTTGGGTGTATTATAATCTTTTCAGGATATGTGCTTATTTCACAACCTTAACCGTCCCAGCCATCGTTCGCGCCCGCGTTTCCGCCTCATACATGGCTTCGCAACTCACGGCAGGCAGGGTAAACGAACCTAAATAAGAAGCTTGCAAGCGGACTTTGAGGGTTTTAGATTTTCCTCTCGGCAAGTCAAAATAGGTCAATACCCGGTCGTCGCGAATGTCACGATAAGTGTAAATGTCTGAAACCGTTTGGTTTGCGTCTTCGGCAGTCGTTATTCTTTCGTTGAATATTTCCCAACCGGAAGGAATGATGTGAGTCAGCGCCAAATCGGTATAATCGTTGGATATACTGGTGTTTGTTACTTGGACAACTGCCATGAAATCCGTACCTTGACTGAGTTCCGATGCATTGATGGCTTTTCCCGCCAAATCGGTGTACAAAACATCCAATCGGATGTTTTGGGCAAACGCAGGGAAAGTATCGACAAGCGGTCGCGATTTGGCGATTACGGTCACGTACAGAGCGCCTTTGCCTTTGTTCGTAAGTGAAAGACTTCCCTCAGCCGGTTTTTGGGATAATTGCGTTTGGTAAGCGGCTTTTGTTGAGTGAATTGCCTGCTGTTTTGTTTCGTTCAGGTTCCAATCAAAATCAATGCTTCCCGACATTTTTTCTGCCAAAGCGCCCATCGCAACCAAAGCATAAGCTGTTGATTGAGTGTCGTAATACATTTCATCCGACAATTGGGCGGCCACTTTTTGGGCTTGTTTGAAAGCGTCCTGCGTTCGTCCCATCAAAACCAATGTTTGCAGAATCAGGGCTTCGTCGCGGTCGGATGTTCCGAAAGTATATCTTGAGTAATAGGGGCTTACGCTGGTCGGTTGATTGAAAATCAATTCTTCGGCAGGTTTGGTTTTTCCGCTTACGGCGTAAGCTGCGGCCAAACTCCAACGTGCTTGCAAAGGCAGTTCTTTCAGCTCTTTAAGCCTGTTCATTGCTCCCAATTCCGTGGCGCCTGCCAATGCCAGACTGTACAAGCGGAAAGCCTGCTGATAAGCCGGATTGTAAACCGAAGTCGAGGCATTCCAATTTTTAGCTGCACTGCGTTGGAAATTTTTCCATTTGTTCAAAACACTTTCGTTGACTTCATATCCTTTTTCCCGCGCTAAAACGAGGAAGGTTCCTGCATAGCTGGTAATCCATTCGTTGGCGTGGCTTTCTCCGGGCCAATAGACAAAACCTCCATTACTTAACTGTCTTTCGTAAAGATTTTTAATGGCTGCTTGAATGTTTTTCCCTACCGTTTCCGATTCTTTTTTATCCATATCTTTGAACAAGGAAAGGTACAGTAAAGGCAAAGCCTTCGAGGTCAATTGTTCGGAACAATAGTGATTGTAATCGAACAAGTAATCATAACGTCGGACAATGTTTATCGAAGGGATTCGTGAAACTTCGAGTTTAACCCAGTCATTATCGGAAATACCGGTAAGTTGGTAGGAAAACTCATCGGTTTGTCCGGCATCCAGTATTTTTGTATCCGAAAGGATAAGGTCCGGATTGGGATTGCGGACTTCTATATCAATGGTTTCTTTTGACGTTTTTCCGTCTCCGGTCACTGTTACGGTCACTTTTTCAATGCCGGGTTTTGCACCGGTTTTCAGAGAGAAATATACCATTTTGTCACCGGGCTTGTCGAAAGTCACGGTTTTGTTATTCTCATCATTTAATTGGAGCAAACCGGTTGTTTCTATTTTTACGGTCGCATTTTTCACCGAATTTTCCATGGCGAAAACATTGACCGGCAAGCTAATTTCTTCATTGACACTGAGTACACGCGGTAAAGACGAGAGAACCATCAAAGGCGTCCGCACGGGCGTTGTTTTTTCTGCCGTCCCGAAAGCGCCGTCCTGCCCGGCGACGACCATTGTGCGAACCGAACCGACGTAAACCGGTAAAGTGATTTCGTGTTTTTTCTTTCCGCCTTTGCCCAAAGTAAACGGGCCTAAGAATTTGACAACCGGTTTGAACCGGTTTGCCTTTGCTTCGCTGGGTTTCAGGGATTCGTCGCCACCGACGCTGAACAGGGCGGAAAATTTACCTCCGAATGCGCCCAGAACGTAGTCAAACATATCCCAAGTGTTGATTCCCAAAGCTTCACGGGCATAGAATTTGTTCCAGGGATCGGGCGTCTTGAAATTAGTGAGATCAAGCAATCCGTCATCGACAATAGCTAAAGTATAAGTCATTGGTTTTCCGGTATTTTCACTGACTTCTACCGTAAATCCGGTTTCCGGACGCAAGACATCGGGCATACTGATTTGAGGCGCCAAAACCGATTCCTTGTTCGAAATTAAAACAGGAATCACGCCGTACAAACGGATGGGCAAATCGTTTACAGTCTGTGCATGAGGCTGTAACAAACTGATATGAATGTAAAAATTCGGCGCCATTTCCTTTGTCGCTTTGAACGTATATTTTGTGTCGCCTTTTTCGGAAATGTTAATCCATTTGCGGTCCAAAACGGCAGTTCCGTTTTCGAGAGCAACCAAAGCTCTTCCTTCAGCCGAAGAAGCCGGAATGATGACTGTGATGTTTTCTCCGACTTCATACGAAGGTTTATCCGTTGAAAATGAGAGCATTTTAACGCCTTCCGGGTCTTTTCTGCCTGCCCGTCCGCGCCATTCCGGCCAGTCGATATAAACCGTTCCTCCGGTGGCGTGACCGCTCGTTTTGTCCTTTATAAATATAAGGTATCTTCCATATTCGGGATAATTGAGCCTGAAAGGAATGCCGGCTTTTCCGTTTACGGTTTTCAGAATGCCTTCTTTGACAGGTTGATACGAAGAATTATTCACGTAATTGGAAAAATCACCGTTTTCGTCCCACCACCAGCTCCATCCGATGCGGTATATTTTGTATTCCAAATCGTCTCTGTTCACGAGTTTGCCGGAAGCATCAAGCGTAATGACGTCGAACCGGTGTTCGGTGTCGGTTTCGATGGATTGGTTTTTGTCCACATTCAGGTTCAGGCCTACGTAGGAACTGAAAGGTGAAAATGGTAGGTCTTGCGTGTAAA
>BNTV01000129.1 GCA_025996865.1 Bacteroidia bacterium | reverse complement strand
TTTCGGGTATTTCTCGAAGCAGCCTTTGGCGTATTCCCAGTCGATGTCGCAGAGGGCGACGATGTTTTGGGAGTCCATGTTCCGGAGGTTGACGCTGCCTTTGCCTCCTACGCCGATACCGGCGATATTCAGTTTGTCGCTGGGCGCAACGTGCCCCAGTCCGCTCACTGCCCGACTCGGTACGATGAAAAACATACCGGCGGTAGCTGCCGATGCCCGGATGAACTGACGGCGTGAAATGTTATTATTTGTCATGATGATTCAGTGTTTGTTGTTATTTTAACGGTAATAGTTTCACATTTTTATACCAACATTTATGGTCATGATCCTGAAATCCGATATATCCTGTTTGTGAAAATGCGGCCAAAGCCCGGGGCTTTCCGTCGAGCATGAATTTGTGATTGCCTTCGACGTCGCGTTTGCCCGGTTCGGTGTATTCGGCAAGGTTTACATCAAGGATTTTTTTTCCGTTGAGCAGGGTTACAAGTCGCTGCCCGGTAAATCTGATCTCGAACTGATCCCATTTTCCTGCGCCTTTTCCTGCATTGGCGGCAGCAGCACGGACGTCGTAAAGGGCGCCATGACCGTGTACGTTCCCGTTTTCGGTAGCAACCTGTATCTCAAAACCCGTATTGACCGGGTCTTTCAGGTCACTCATTCTCAGAAAGATTCCGGAATTACATTCCGTATCCATTTTCACGTCGCATTTCAGGATGAAATCGCCGAAAGGCTTGTTGTACGTGAGGATGTATCCCCCGCACTTGTAGGTTTGCATGGCGCCGTCTTCAACTTGTGCGGTTACAGGATTTCCGTTGTTATTGATCCATCCGTCATAGTCTTTGCCGTTAAACAGCAATATCCAGCCTGCCTTCTTTTCTTTGGCAGTGAGTTGGTTGTCCTGTGCATGAAGCGTTGAGGAACCACATACGCATAAAGCGAATAAATAGAAAATAAAGTGTTTCATGAATAAATTACTTTTATTGATTAGATATGACTGCAAAGATATGAAATTTTCAATATACAAACTTGCAATGACATGCAAAATATCCTTCTTCATCTACAATTATTTTATCAAACAAAAGAAAAGAACTACTACAAATAACTGCTAATAAACTAAAAGTAAACGAATATTTTGTCTTCTTAACAATTAATCAGAAGAATTACTTCTACTCGTACAATAAGTATTTTGTGTCAAAGACACAATAAAAACAATAATACTTATCAATAAAGCGGCAGGCTCTCTTTTGGGTGGATTGTTTGACATTCCGACATCGGATTCGGATTTTGATCCCGAATAGGCGGAATGGTTGCGCCAACACAAGAAGAAAAAGAAAAAGAGCAAACACCAACTCCGACACCGATTGATTTAACAGCCGTCAAGCACGAGCATCGACATATTCTTGAGCAAGATGCAAGGGCAAACCGACGAAGAAAAGATTTACTGCTTGGAAAATCAATTCCAATATAAAGACAGTATCAAAATCATTCGTAAACAGGTGGAGAAATATGAAAAATTATTGAGAGAACAGATAGAGACGATTGACAGAGCGAAACAGAATACTCAAGATGCTGAAATACTAAGAGATAAAGTAGAATCTTTGAAGAAAGGTAAATAAACTTTGGAAGTTTATTTAATCAAAAGATTGAATTATGCAAATTTTTTGATGCATTTTTTTTCTGCAATATTAATTTATTAGTACCTTTACTCCTAAATTTAATGAGGATTTGACAATGGATTTTGTTGCAAGCGCATGATGTGTTCAAAGCTATGCAGTAAAAGCCATCAATGTTGGATTGACTATATATCCACAATTTCTTGGAACGCAGTTCCAAAGATTAGAGGCAATGACAATACAAAATACGCGATTAGTAAAAAGTAATAAAGAATTAAATAGCAATGATTTATACTGAAGTTTGTAAAATACAGGCAAAAAGGAAAGTTGCGTATATTTATGAGTTGGCAGTAATTATAAAGACGACAATTAAGATAAGATGAGCAACGATAAGTTTTTTAGTAAATCAAATATTTATCCGGCAATTTGGGCAATAATTGTTGGACTGCTTGCCTTTTTAGGCGGACTATTTTGGAAAGGTATTACAGGGCCTGACGAAGTAGTTGTTCTAAATAAAGGGACTGAAAAAGATACAACCGTTACAATCATACAATTTAAACCAGACCAAGAATATTTTGAGAACATAACAAAAATGACAGCTAAGTCTGTTAAAAAACAATATGCCTCGTCTCAACCTGCTCAAAAAAAAGAAACAATTGATTCGCTGACTTTAGCTATAGCTAAAGACTATCAACTTAAATTTGACTCATTAAGCCTTAGAATGGCCGACTTTTCAAAACCAAAAATTGAAAATACAATTACATCAATAACCTCAAACAATACAAAAAGTAGTAACTCAAAAATACAACGACCGTTATTTAGATTACCAGCAATTGTTGAAGGTTATGTCGAAGGAAAACCAAATTCCTTTGCGACAATTTCAATGAATTCAACTGAGTTTAAAAGAAAAGACAAAGTTGAAATTAGTATTGACTTCTTTAGTAATTCAACATTAGATAAAATAACTCCATTATTTATTGACATTGTTGAGCCAAAGACTGAGAGTAGTGTTTACCAAATTTGGAGTGAGCAGTACGAGATAAGCGAATTAAAAAATCTAATTTCGTTTTCAGGAGATTTTAAACCAGGAAAGTACATTTTGACAATCGGCTTCTATCTGAAAGACGATTTAAATAAGAAGTATCCAGTTAGATATGCCAGAAAATATAACATTGAAATCAAATAACTACTGCCAACGAGCGGTTTTTTGCTATGCTTGCCGTAGCCCGCACAAACGTTAGTGTTAATTTGCAAGTTTATCGCCCGCACAAACATTAGTGAAAGCAAGCACAGCATAAAGCCGCCAACACGTTAGTGGCAAGGCTAACAGAGCGACTAAAAAAATATAAACTTTATAAATTTAAAAATATGACACAACAAGAAATTGCTAATGAAATAATGAACGAATTTGCAAGGACAAATTCAAAACCAAATCATATTATTCAAGAGAGATGGTTTAATCATGTACTTGCACAAAAATTAAACCCCAAAGAACAGGAGTTAATTAATCCAGCAATCAACGACTTGATAGATGCAGGTTTAGCAACAACTGACAATAAAGTCGGTTTCTGTTTAGTCCTCACTGAAAAAGGATTTGATAAAATTTATCCCATTGATGAAAGTAAAACTGTAGAAAAACTTTGTAAGAAAATTTTGGGGCAATTTGCAAGAACAAATTCAAGAGTAAATCATACCATTGATTCCAAATGGATTAACTCTACCTTACTTAATGGGTTAAATCCAAAAGAAGTGGTATTGGTTGATGCAGCAATCGAAAAATTAGTGGCAGACGAATTGATTACAATCGAAGATAGACATGGTTGGTGCATGGTTTTAACACAAAAGGGATTTGACACAATTTATTAGCAAATATACTTAGTCAATGAATAACACGATAATCACAATTTTGACAATTACATTACCAATAATTGGTGGTGGTTTTGGCTATTTCATTAAACATTTCATAGACAAGAAACGTGAACTTTCAACAGAAGTAACAAAAGAACGCAGAGAGTTGTATCAGCAATTTGTAAACCTCATAATTGACATATTTAGTGCAAATAAAACAGGGAAAAAGCAAGCGGACAATCAACTTTTATCCAAATTATTTGACTTTTATAAAAAATATGTTCTTTACGCCTCGCCTGACGTAATCAATAACTTCTCAGACTATTTCCAATATTTATATTCGGCAAATGATGCGACAGAAACGCTTGATAATAATATACATTTTAGAAAATTGAGCAAAATATTGAAAGCAATGCGTGCTGATTTGGGTTTATCAAACAAAGACCTTGGAAATGACGGCGAAAAAATTTTCAAGGCTTTGATTAGTGATTTTGACAAAATAATAAAATAGAATAGTTATTGACAAAAGCCCAGCCACTAACAATAAATGCTTAAACGCTACGCAGCGTAGCGGAGTTGCGATTTAAGCCATCGTTGAACTTTGGCTTCGGTAGCGGTGGTAAATGTGCGATTTTTCTCTATGGGGTTTCAATAATCGGATTGGATTCCGGAGAGATAAAAGTTGGCAGGAATTTGGCAGGAGTTTGGTAGATTTTATGCCGGTTTTGTCCATTTTGGTGTGTTTGGCAAAAGTTTTTGAGCCGTTTTTATTTTGTGTTTTTTATTTTCATTCTTTTTCGGTTTCGAGTTCGTTTTTTTTTCGATTTTGAACAATAACATAGCTGTCCGCCGTTTTAAGGCAGAAACAGATTGGGGTTAAATATCGGATTTCAGGACAACTTTTTTGTTTTTTGTCACTATTTCAGGTGGAGCATTAGCCCTGAAACTCCACACAATTTCCATTCTTCCCGTTTTACAGCAGGGACATTGCTTTTTATCAAAGAATACTTTTGTATATACAGGTTTTTGCCTGTCGGTTTCGAGTGGATTCATCTTTTCCTGTTGCGATTTCAGTTTTGCTTTATTGCGTGAAGCCAGTATCCCAAAATGCCTTATCTTGCGAAAACCCTTGGGCAAAATATGCAGACAAAAACGTCTTAAAAACTCGACAGCATCCAATGTCATTACCTTCGTTTTGGCACCATCGCTGTAATCTTTGTACGAGAAAGTTACTTTTCCACGGTCAATACTTTGCAAACGATGGTTACTGATGGCAATTTTGTGCGTATAGCGTCCCAGATATTCGATTACCTGCGTCGCTCCCCCGAAAGGACGCCTGGCATAAACCACCCAGTCTTTGCGGTAAAGCTCTTTCCTCAAATCTTCCGTCAACTCCATTCCGCTCTCTGAAATAAACGCTCGAAAACCATCCGTAAATTTACCGCGATATACTGCACTCATCGCCTTTACGGGAAAAAGGTATTTACCGTCTGTGCGCGTATTTTTCCAGTTTCCACTCTCGTCAATCCCGCCTGCCGGCACAATCAGATGAACATGCGGATGCAATGTGAGCGTTTGTCCCCAGGTGTGCAATATATGAGTTAGGTGCAAGTGGGCGAAAGTGCATTGGGCAATAGCAAGCGAAAAAGACACAATATTTTTTAACAACATAAATTTTTTATCTTATGTACAAATTTTTTTAATTGGAGGAAAGTGATTGCGATAGCAATCTGCCTCGCAGGAGTTTTTGCCAATAGTGCGTTGGCACAAGATTATGTCGGCACTTATTCAGGTACGGTAACAGTTACCGCAGATGTCTATCTAATTGGCGATATAGATAATGTAAATACTGAAATCCTAAATCAGGAACTTGAAGTAAGGTCAGATTGGTTTGGTTGATGTTACATTCGAGGCAAATGGAAATTTTTCTGCACCCGAAAGAAGTTATGATACAGGTATGACATTTACTGACATTTCGGGTAATGTATCCGGAAACACAATAAATCTTACTTTCCGAATATTGGATACAGCAACAGACGGTACGCAATTAGATGCGACATTTAATTATATAGGTACAAAGCAGACAAGTGGCATTAATAGTGTTTCGGCAATTTCCGATAAAAACATTGTTGGCTATTACACTATAACAGGACAAAAACTGAACAAAGAACCACAAAGCGGTTTATATATCGTGGTATATGATAACGGAACAAGCGAGAAGATTATGAGATAAATTTGCCGATATTTGTGAAAAAATAAGCTTTTGCGGAGAATACGCAAAATATTCTCCGCATTTTTGCGTAAAATAGGTTGCTTATTCTCCGCAAAAGTTGTACCTTTGCATTTTCAAAATAATTGATATGACAAAATACATTTATCAGCACGAAAACTGGACAAACTTTATTTGGGATGAAGATAAAATCCGCGATTTATTCGGCGAGGTCAAGTACTTGCAGGGGCAACTGAACGGAATTATGAGTACAATCGGTTTTTCGCAAAAAGAAGAAACTTTACTCAATACATTGACCTTTGATATTTTGAAATCCTCTGAAATTGAGGGTGAATTGTTAAATTACGACCAAGTGCGTTCTTCTATTGCCCGCCGACTTGGAATTGAGACCGCCGGTTTAGTCCCGTCTGCAAGAAACATTGAAGGTATTGTTGAAATGATGCTTGATGCCACGCAACGCTACGAAAATCCATTAACGGAAGAACGACTTTTTGGTTGGCACAATGCCTTGTTCACAAGTGGTTACAGCGGTGCATACAAAATTGATGTTGCCTGTTACCGAAAAGACGAAATGCAAGTTGTTTCAGGTGTTATGGGCAAAGAAAAAGTGTTTTATGAAGCCGTCCCACAAGTACTTGTAAAACAAGAAATGGACAAGTTTTTGAATTGGCTGAATACCGATTTCAGTATTGACAATATTTTGAAAGCCGCAATCGCACATTTTTGGTTTATCATAATTCACCCATTCGATGATGGAAATGGTCGAATTGCCCGCACAATTACAGATATGCAGTTGACACGAGCGGAAAAAAGTTCGCAACGCTTTTATAGTTTGTCGAGTCAAATACTTGTCGAGAAAAAGGCGTATTATGAGGTGTTACAAAAAGTTCAATGGAACACCGACAGCGATATTACAGATTGGCTTGTGTTCTTTCTAAATTGTATGAAAAATGCTTTACAATCTTCCGAACAAGCAACTAAACACATTTTGTATAAAGCAAAATTTTGGGCAAAGTACGAGCATACACCAATCAACGAAAGACAGCGATTAATGCTCAATAAACTTCTTGACGGTGATTTTGTTGGGAAACTGCAATCTTCAAAGTGGGCAAAAATTTGTAAATGCTCTCAAGACACTGCAACTCGCGACATAAAAGACCTGCTTGACAAGGGCATACTCCGACAAGAAGAAAGCGGTGGACGCAGTACAAATTACGAACTTACGGAGATAAAATGACAAACACCAGCACCTAAACAAGCGGTTTGGCACAATGGCGAGTGCAGCCCGCTCAAACGGCGGTGCGATTTTGGAAGTTTTCCTCCCGCACGAGCCTCAGTGAACCCGCCACTGCCGCCAAGCCTGCTATTGTTAAAACCAACCGCACCAAAATTATGCGGACAAAAATACAAAGATAGTTTGAAAACTAAAAAGAAGAAATGAAATTCATTCAAACAAAACCTTCTTTTTCCGGCAATAAGTTGCTGTTATTGCCGAAAAAAGTAGTATTTTTGCATTCTAAAAAGAATGTAAGATGAGTATAAGTACCGAAATATTAAATTTTGCGATAGACAAGCAACGATTTTCACGCAAGGCATTGCTTGATAATTTTGATAATGTCCCAAAAAAATCTTTGGAACAGCAACTGTACAGATTGTTGAAAAACAAGCGATTAGAACGTGTTGAACAAGGCGTTTATCGTTTGCCCGTTTCTGTTTTTGCTGTTTCAGACGAGTTAAAACAGATTTTTCAACTTCTAAAAAACAAATTTCCTTTTGCTGATTTCTGCATTTGGAGCAGTGATGTTTTAATGCCGTTTATGCACCATATTCCAAACCTCAATTATATTTACATTGATGTAGAAAATGATGTTGCAGAGTCGGCTTTTAATTTTTTAAAAGGCAATCAATCCAAAGCAGTATTTTTTCGTCCAACTAATGAGGAGTATTATCGTTATATAGTTGGAAAACAAGTAATTATTGTCAGAAATTTGGTATCAGAATCTCCATTGCAAATAATAGAAAACGTGAAAGTTCCAAGGCTTGAAAAAGTATTGGTAGATATTGCGGGCGATGTCGAATTTGATTTTTTGCAGGGTGCCGAAATCACTTATTTTTACAGAAATGTTTTGGAACGAAACGAGATAAATAAAAGGAAATTATTACGTTATGCCTCACGCAGAGGTCGGCGCACAGAAGTTGAACAATTATACGATAATGCCTTATGATACTGCCGGAAAGTCGCTCAATAGAATGGTTGCAGAAAATAGCAACCGAAAATAAGTTTGCCAATATCACTCTGCTTGAAAAGTCAATTCGTGCATTTTCGCTTTTAGAATCGTTGGTTTTGTCGGGTTGTCCCTTCGTTTTCAAAGGGCGGAACTGCATTGATGTTGCATTTAAATTCTTCCAAACGCCTGTCGATAGAAAACAAAGTTTTGTTTTTGGCTTTTATTTATATATATAAATTATTTATTTACAAATGTTTTATTGCTGTTATTTGGATTTTGTTTTGAGGTTGGTTGTTATTGATTTTTGGGGTATGCTATTCAAGAATAAAAGCAAAGAATACGCAATATATTGCTGATTATAAATGAAGTAATAAGTTGATTAATATTGTATAGTAACAGAATAGCAACAAATTAAAGAAGTTTAACTCTATCGGTAGTGTTTCATACCCCCAAAGATAAAAAACTTCTTTTAAACACGAAACGCCAAGATGATTTTTTTCATCCGCCATACAAAGATATATTCCGCGCTAAAATGCCAAGACCAAGCTTCGTTTCGGAAAAAATCTTCCTTTTTCGTTCCTCGAAAGCGTATTTTTTCCGAAAGTCTTGTCTTATTTATCGCTCCATATTAGGGGTGTATAGCAGATGAAAAAAGGAACGAATATTCAATTCTTCTATCTCTCCCAAGACAATTCGCGACAAACCACAGCCAATTTGCGACAACGCACCGGATGCTATTGGAAAATATTCAACCTTGTTTTACCTTTGCTTGGATAATGATAACAGATATGAATAAAGTTACCTATATTAAACATTCACAGGCTGAGGCAAACCGAAAGATTTGGAATAGCCTGATTGAAAAATACAAGCTTTTCCGGCAACGGAACAGGCTGCTTGGTTTTTTATACCTGATAGTTTCTTGCAGTATAGTCGGTATTGTAGCTATATTCAGTTGGTTGAGTATGCTTTGTATGTTCTTTCAGGATACCCGATTCACTTTGCACTACATGCAGACCGTCATTACTTTTAACAATATGGATGATTCACAAGCGGTTAATTATCTAAATTCTAAAGAATTGAAATTTAAAAAACGCCTTTCATACGGAAATGTTTCGATGAAAGAGAAAAACAGGATTGAAACCACCTTTGAATTTCTGTACCGTAAATACAAACATCCCGAATCGAATAATGAAGAATCCATTACTCCTGTTTTGCAGTCCATTCATCAGCATACCCAAACCGTTTCAGAGTACACCGTTTGGAAGCAAACGAATGAATTGAGAGAAATCGAACGGAAACAACAGATGCAAAACGAGCAGGCGAAAAGAAAAATATCGGCTCACAACCGCGCAAAAGGGCGGATGCTTGATTCTTTTGAGTCAACTTTAACGGATGAGCAACTTGATATACTCGTAAACTGTTGCAACGACATCCACATATTTACCCGCGATATTGAAGCGTATGAAATGGAAGAAATCCTTTCGTGTTCCCATAACGAGCCGTCGCAAGTAACCGTAAACAAACATTTTGCCGTCCTGTTTGACAAACTACGGGAACATAACCTTATTTGCAAAACATGGATGAGCGTTGCCGAAAAACACAACTGTTTTGTGTCCCGACAGAGCAAACCAATAACATCTAAAGATTTATCTTCTGCACTATCTACCGCATCACTTATCAAACAAGAGATTGAAGACCAAATCAATGAATATGTGCGGAACATTGTCGATGCAGATCAACTGCCGTAAATAACACTGAAAACAAACGCCTCGGATTTCATTATTCGGGGCTTTTTTGTGTCCGGCAAAATCCAAACATTGGTTGATAATGCAAATACATTGGCGGACAATCTTTCCCTGCTTTGGATAATGTTCCTTTGCATCCGGGTAGTCGCGACACCTGTATGTTTAACAATTCAAAAAATATTCAAAATGGAAAATAACTTGATAGAAAAACGTCTGGAGCATATCGAAAAACTGCTTCTCGGACAAAAGGATGTGTTCACGTTTGAGGAATGTTGCCTTTATACAGGCATCTCTCGGACGTACATGTACAAATTGACCTGTACCAACCGGATACCGCATTTTAAGCCTCATGGCAAGATAATTTATTTCAGTAAAGCGGAAATAGACAGTTGGTTGATGAAAAATCCTGTAAAGACCGCTGAAGCTATTCAACAGGAAGCGGCGAACTATTTGGTTACAGGACAGCACAAGCGGGGAAGTATTTCATGAACTACCTCAAACTCGTATGTAACTTTTGGCGGTTGGATGAACAGCAGGGATTTACGGCAAACGAAACCCGCATATATTTCTTCCTGCTTCATCTCGCCAACAGTTTCTATTGGGAAAAGGACTGGTTTGAGTACGGCGATGAGAAAATGAAAGCGCATGTCGGCGTATCGTCTGCTGTTCTACGAACGGCACGTCACAATCTGAAAGAGGCAAGCCTTATCAATTTCGTCACCGGAGGTTCAGGGCAAAGGGTTAAGACAAGGTATCAGATTCTGACACCTAATCAAGACCCTAACCTTAACCCAATACCATATAATAATAAAACAAAAATAAAAACAAATAATAGAGATGAACGATTTTCAAAAAGAGAATATGTCGCCTCCGGGAGTGACTTCGATGAATAAACTCGATTTGTGCATGGAGGCTTTAAAAAGCCGGTTTGCCGGTGAAAAAAGAATAAACGATGCTGTCCGCTTTCCGTTTCCTTTCGGATATAATGAGTATATAACCCTGCTTGCCCAAAGCGCTGATATTATTTTAGAATGGCGCAGGGAAAACAGCACTTTCGTTATCGACAACAAAAACGAGCCTGTAATCGAACAGCTTTATTTGTACCTGAGAATAGACGGCCGATTTTCCGGCGACATGCAAAAGGGGATTATGCTGGTGGGGAAGTATGGTTCAGGAAAAACGCTAATCATGCAGGCAATGGTTGAAATGTACAATACGGTTATCCATACCCTGCACATCCAATGTCCGCTTCTGAAATTCATCAAGTCATCGGAACTGTTGGAAATTCTGAAAGAAAAGCCGGTAAAAAGTTTTTCGCGCCTGCCCCTTGTCATTGACGAGTTCGGGCGCGAGCCGAAACAGGTTATGAATTTCGGGAAGTTGAGAAGCCCTGTTATCGAATTGCTTTGCGAACGGTACGATAACGGAACATGGACACACGGCACAAGCAATTTCACATTGGAAACCCTGAGTTCAGAAAATCAATACGGGAAAATGACCGGAGACAGGATAAAGTCGATGTTTAATTTTATTGAATTGAAAGGCGAAAGCAGGAGGAAATAATATGGAAACGAGCCGGAAAGACAATTATTTTTACTTTTATTGCAAGACGTCAGTTTGTTCCCACAAACTGAAAAATCATCACTCCGTTCTAACTTTTGACGTCTATGTCCAACAAGGATGAAGAAATAAAATTTCGTTGTACGCCCTTTGAGAAATCCATTATCAAACAAAAGGCGTTTCAGTCCAGAAAGACTGTATCCGAATACTGCCGGATTCAGTCTATCAGGGGAAAGGTTGTGTCTAAACCTCAATTGACGGAAGAGGAAAAATTGTTTTTCCGCTCATTACAAACTCACAATTCCAATTTTACGAAAATCAGTAATTACATCAAGAACAAAGCCCCTGAATTAATTCCTGAAATTGCCTTGCATTTGGAAAACATGAAGAAGTTGTACACTAAATTTTTCCCCGAATGATTGCCAAAGCAAAAGCCATATCGCACGGAAAGGAAGCAATCAATTATGCTTTGAGAGAAGGTAAGATGGGGATTTTCCTGTGTTCCAATCTTATTGCAAGCAATAATTCCGCCGAAATCCTGAAAGAATTTGAAATGACACAACGCTATAATGAGCGATGCAAAAACAAATTCCTGCGGTTTGAAATCGGCATTGCACCACAGGACGAATCCAAATTGACAAAGCAGGACTTGCGAATTATCTGCCGGGAATTTGCCAAAGCAATGGGATTACAGGATAATCAATGGTTTGCTTGCACGCATAAAGACACCGATATTCTGCATATTCATCTGATAGCGAATAGAATCAGCATAGACGGTGCTGTTTATCAAACGGATTTTGTGAGTAACAGAGCATCGAAAACTGCCGAAGAATTAAGCCGTAAAATGGGATTGACCATTGCCAACGAAGTAGGGAGGAAAAAACAATACAACAAGCAATCCATGTCGCCCGAACGGTATGAGATAAAGAAACGGTTACAAGATATTGCGTACAGGGAATTTAGAAATACAGCATACAAAACGCCGAAAAATTTCATTGATGCTTTGAAGAAACAGGGAATAATCGTCGAGCCTGTCCGAAACAAGCAAAACAAAATCTATGGAATCCGTTTCCAATATGAAGGACAAACGTTTAAGGCTTCCGAAATCGGTAAAGAGTTCGGGCTTCGGTCATTGTTTCATCATTACGGACAGTCTATTGACGAACGACCAATACAAGCAAAGCATTTTGAAAAACCCCACATTGACAATACCCAAACAGATAGCGGACTTCTTTCCGGTTTGGCTTCTGTTATTACTCCTGAAGCAAGTTCAGAAGAATATGATGGTGCGCTACCTGTGTGGAAAGCGGAAGAAATGAGGAAGAAAAAACGGAAAATCAGACGAGGGATGAGGTAGTAAAAGTCTAATAAAGTAACTTGAGAACAAAAAGAGTTATAAATTTGTTCCGTAAATTAAAATCAAAACAAAAAAATCAGATTAAAGCATAAGTTATTATAAAATGTGCTATATTTGCACATTTTATA
>BNTV01000128.1 GCA_025996865.1 Bacteroidia bacterium | reverse complement strand
CCTGTCAAAATTAGTCTTCCGGTTTTCCGCAGATACGTATCCGTAATCATGATTTCCGGAAGCAAGGATGTAGGGTACTTTTCCATCCAAACGGTTAAATGCCCCGGATACGGATTCCCATTGCGATTTGCTCGATTGGTTGCCATTGATACCGTCGGGATTCGGGTATTCATTTTGCTCGACCAAATCACCGGTGCACAAGACCATGCCGATATGCAACGGTTCAATGTTCTTTGCAATCCATGCAGTCATCAGTTCGAACAAAGGCTGGTTGTAATCAAACTTGATATACGTTTGAGGATCGGGCAACAGGATCATAGTCCATGAAGCGGAATCGCTTAATTTTGGTTCGCTAAACTTCGTCTGCTGCGCCGAAAGTGTGCTGACTGTCAGTAACAGGAATACTGCTACGATGATTTTATTCAACAAACAAGATTTCATATTATTTTGTATTACTAATTATCATTTATTTTGTTCATTTTATTTCAATTTTATTCTATCATACGTTCACACAAAAAAACGTGTAAACAGACAATTTGTTCACACGCTTTTTTGATTGTCATATTATGCTTGTACGGAAACAAGCAAGCAGTTCGTATCAAGAACAATTTTCATCTGTTGTAAGGCGTTCTCATGTGAGTATTCAACCATTCGTCCATTATCTCGTTGCTCAAATTTTTTTCTTTCCAAATACGTTTGCCTTCTTCTTCTATTTTTTTACAATAATAATCGTGCAAAACTTCTTTCAATTCGAGCAAATTTTGCTCGTCTTTCATGTGCGAAAACATTTGCAATAATTGCAATTGAATAAGCGTGTAAACAACATGTCAAAGCATCCGAATAATTACTATTTATGTTTTGTCTAAAATAACTTTCGTACCTTCGCAAGCGCATTTTGCATCAAGGTCAGTCGTTCACTGGGCCGAAGCCCCCGTCAAAGCCGGGCAGTCGATCCGGCTGATCCATCAGCGATGCGGCCATCAACTCATATTGTTGCAGGGAACGGTCAAGCCGGTCCTTGATCAGGCTTTCGATGGATTCCTGCCTGGGCGTACATGACGTCCATCCAACGATTTTATACAGCTGTTTTTTATTTTTGCCGTTTCTGACCACTTTTCCCTTGTTTTTATTCCAGCTCAATTCAATCCAGTTGTAGTCGCCTTTTTCAAAATCAAATGTTTTGCCGTCGTCTTCATAAAGTCGCGCGGGCTTTTCGGGAGTTCCATATACCTGACAGGTAACATTTAAAACTGTTTCGGGAGTAATATATTCAACCGGTTCGGCCAGCGGCAAAATCGTACCGTCCTTTACAAAAACGGGTATTTCGTCCAAAGTCATCCGGATGGTATATTTTTGACCTCCTTCGTATTTCTTTTTTGTATTGAAATCATACCAGACGCCTTTCGGGAAATAGACCTCGCGTTCCGAAACACCATCGATAAACGGGGCGCACATCAATTGGTCACCCATCATGTACTGCGTTGCAAGTTTCCAGACTTCCCTGTCTTCGGGATAATCCAAAACCAGGGAGCGAAAAGGCGGAACGCCCTCGAAATGGTAGCGGGCAAAGGCAGTATAGAGATAGGGAATCAGTTTCATTCTCAGTTCTATCAGTTTCTTTACCGTCTGTTCCAGTTCCAGGTAATTGGGGAGTACTTCGTTTTTGTTGTTCTTGTTTCTGTCATAGTGAAACCACGGCGGATTGTTCAAAAACCAGCAATCGACCACCATGTGCGACGACATGAGCGACGACTGCAACCTTCGTATCAGATCGTCTTCCGATCCGGTCTGTCTTACCTCCGGCGACCAGCTGATGCCCGAAAAACCGGCGTTTAAAATCATCCGGATGTAATCGACATGTTCGTACATGTCGCTGTACAGTATGGCGCTGTACGGGGCTGCAAACAGGTGGGAAGCACGGACTTCGAGCAGAGTTCTCAGGTTAGCGTCGTGATAAAGGTTCACCATCATTTTTTGATACAGCAGACCCAGCAGTTGACGGTACTGTACACCGTCTATTCCCGACGGGAAACTTGCGATGTCGGGGAAACTCCATTCTGCCTCTGCCTGCTTGTAGTCGGCTGCATCGCACTCGTCGAGTTTAAATGAAGAAATGCCTTTCTCCAGGAAATTGGTTTTATGGTATGAACCGAAAATTTCCTTCGCCTGCGGGGTGATGAAATCGGGAACAGCCCCTTTCCATACGGCATAATCGCCGGAATACGGGAGAATCTGTTCGAAAATCGGAGAAGTAGGATGAACGTAGGCGTGTTCCCAGAGATTGAGTTTATAGTTCATGCCGTGCATTGAATCTATTACCCTGTCGGGTTCGGGAAAATTCTTGGGATTCCATGCGTAGGAACAGGAATAGGCGGCGGAATGCCAGCCCGGCTCCAGTCCGAACATGTCGCAAGGGATATGTTTTTCCCTGAAATACTGTGCGAATTTCAACACTTCTTTGTCGTTGAATGTTGATTTTGCCCTGTATTTCAAGCCCAGTCCCCAAAGTGGCGGAATATATCCGCCGCCTGAAAACAGATTGTATCGCTGAATTACCTCCATCATCGAAGGTCCGTCGAATACATAAATTTCCATGCCTTTTGTTCCCTCAACTACAATTTCCACCTCTTCGGAAGGTGTGTAGGAGCTATTGTATAGTTCGGCAAGCGTCGTACCCGGCTGTTCGGGCGGCAATTCCTTTTTCAAACCGGCAGATTTTGCCAGCTTGTTCTGCGAACCCATGTAAAAAGTTACATAGCGCGCCGTATTGACCAGTACGCCATACCCCTCCGACGAGATATAAAACGGCATGGGGGCATGACCGAATCCGACGTTGCCTACCGTCCAGCTGTTGCTTCGTATTTCCCGTCGCATGCCACGCTGTTCGAGGGAGTTTACCTGAAGTCCGAAGCCGTATATTTTTTCGGACTTGCCAATTTTCAGTTCGGCAACAATTCCCTTGGGCACTTCCTTGAACTGTATGGAGCGCAGATCAAAGGGTGCGGTTTCCCTGTCGGGCAGGCCGGACAGCGATTCCGAAGCAGGTTCCTTGAAATCGGTCGGCAGATGTTTTTCCGGCTGTCCGTACGTTACTTTCCAGATGCCGGGGTGTACTTTTTCAATTTTTTGAGCCTGTGAGGACAGGCAGAAGGAAAAGATACTGATGATGCTTAAAATGATGTTTTTAATTTTCATAATTCAATAGTTCGTTCAAAATTAATAAATGACTAAGCGGCTAACGTGCCGAAATTCAATACAGGCTGTATCCAGATTCTCTGGATTCACTTTCCCGGTGTATGTGGACGGGCTTCCCCTTTTCCCTGTCGGAGCTTGTTTGGACAGGTACAACAAAGCTGCATACCAATCGGGAAGGGACAGTGCATTATCGGATAAACAATTTGCAGGTAGTGTCTGGGTTGCCTTCAAGTGAAAGCTCATTCTGGAATCGACATCAATAAGCGAAAGACTCAATACTTCTAACTCTCGAAAGGTTTTTCCTGCACAGCCCGACCAAAAGTAACCTGTTCCGGGTGTATGTTTGCCGGATTTGTGGATAAAACTTGTATCGTCGGCAACCGCATTGCGCTTGCCGACGTAAGGGGATACCATCGTCTGGTTGAATGAGAAAAAGTCAAACCCGCTCTCAAACTGCCTGCGGAAACGCTGTTCGCCTGACCGGCTGTATCGTCCTGATTGCAGGAAGTTAATCCGGTCCGGAATACTCAGGTAAAGCATGAAAATTTCAAACATAAAGTTGCGTTTGCATTTATTTATTTTTAACTTTGCACTGACTTTGTTGCAACGGTATTGTAAAAGAAGGGTTATAGGTGTATTTTTGTATTTGCAAATTCAAAAAAGTAGATACATGAGTACCTCACCGATAACCCAGGTCAAAGATAAATATAAAATCAAGAATTGGCAAGCGTATAACAAAAGTTTGTGCCAACGCGGCAGTTTAACCTTATGGTTGGACGAATCAATAATGGAAGAATGGGAGCATTTGAGCAGAAAGAAGAAGGAAGCAGGCGAACAAACTTATTCAGACAGTATTATTCAATGTTGTTTGTTGTTGAAAATTAATTATCGTCTCCGCCTTCGTCAAAGTACGGGATTTATGGCGAGTCTGTTTTTACTGATGGGCAAAAGTCATTTGGCTGTACCGGATTACACGACTCTTTGCCGCCGTCAAAAGAGTCTTCCGGTCGAAATACAAAAGGGGTTGGAATCGGGAGAAAACCTGGAGATAGCTATAGATTCGACAGGCTTAAAAGTTTATGGGGAAGATGATGCCTCCGCAGGCAGTAAAATGCTGGAGGGCAAAACAGGCCATATCCGTAGTTTTCATGGCGACGGCGCTTATGACAAGTTTGGGTTCAGAGAGGTTTTGGGCAGTGGTATACATAAACAAACACGGCTACCATCGACGAAGTCTCAACGAAGTGGTAATGTTCCGGTACAAGACAATTTTCGGTGGAGAATTGGATGCCCGAACATTAAAAAATCAGAAAACGGAGGTCAAACTCAAATGTTTGACATTAAATAAATTCATCGGGATTGGTATGCCCGATGCTTACAAAGTGAGTTAATTTTACTTGCTACGATAGTGAAGAAAAATACCGGATTGACTGCCGTTGCAACAAAGTCACTTTCAAATATAAATAATTCCCGGAACTTATGCTACTTTTCTTTTTGATGCGCTACCAGACTACAAACAATAGAAAAAAAGTAGTCCTCACAACACTTGCTGTTTTACTCATTGCCTATTACTTCTGCCTCCCGAAGCAACTTTTCAACGTCCCCTACTCCACCGTAGTCACCGACCGGAACGGCGAATTACTCGGCGCCCGGATTGCCGGCGACGGCCAATGGCGTTTCCCTGCCGGCGACACCGTTCCCGAAAAATTCAAAATTTGCCTGACGAATTTTGAAGACCGTTATTTCTACTATCACCGGGGTGTAAACCCGCTATCCCTCGGACGTGCTATCATTCAGAATATCAAGGAAAAACGGATTGTGAGCGGAGGCAGTACACTCACCATGCAGTTGATTCGCCTGTCACGGAACAAAAACCGGACTGTTTGGGAAAAAAGTATCGAAGCGATTCTGGCTACCCGTTTGGAATTCCGGTATTCCAAGGAAAAAATTCTGGCGCTTTATGCTTCTTACGCGCCTTTTGGCGGAAACGTCGTCGGATTGGATGCGGCCGCCTGGCGGTATTTCGGACATCCGGCCGACCGGCTTTCCTGGGCGGAAACAGCAACCTTGGCCGTTTTACCCAATGCACCGTCTTTATTGCATCTCGCCAAAAACCGGGAAGCCTTGTTGAAGAAAAGAAACCGCCTGTTGAAAAAACTTTTCGACAAAAAAATCATTGACGAAACCACTTACGAGTTGTCACTCAGCGAAAACCTTCCCGACGAACCGCTTCCGTTACCTCAAATCGCTCCACATTTGGTAAGCCGGTTTCATAAAAATAATCCGGGTAAAAATTGCATTTCTACTATTGACAAAGACCTGCAAATACAAATAGAAAACATACTTGAACGTTGGAATTACGAATTCCGGCAGAATGACATTCGCAATATTGCCGCCATCGTCATCGACGTAAAAACCAATCAAACAATCGCTTATTGCGGAAATGTCCGGTTTCTGGACAAAGATGCAAGCAACCAAGTCGATGTAATCCAAGCAGAACGAAGTACCGGAAGTATTCTGAAACCATTTCTGTATTATGCCATGCTCCAAGAAGGCGATATCCTTCCCAAAACGCTTTTGCCTGATGTACAGATCAATATCAACGGCTTTTCCCCACAAAATTTCAACCTGCAATACGAAGGAGCGGTTCCCGCCAACCAAGCTGTCAGCCGCTCCCTGAACGTTCCGTTGGTTTACATGCTGCGAAAATATGGCGTGCCGAAATTCTACAATTTCCTGAAACAAAATCATATTGCTGCATTACCCAAACCTTCCGGCCATTACGGCTTGTCCCTTATTTTGGGTGGCGCCGAAGCCAAGCTAAGCAACCTTTCTAACGCCTATTCAAACATGGCTCGCAGCCTGTTGGGATTAGAAACCGCCTATCAACCGGCAGCTGTTTGGCAAGTTTTCAACGCTTTGACCGAAGTCAACCGTCCCGAACAAATCGACTGGAAAGCCATACCTTCCATGCAAAAAATCGCTTGGAAAACAGGCACCAGCTACGGTTTTCGCGATGCGTGGGCGATAGGCGTCACCCCGAAATACGTGGTAGGCGTCTGGGTAGGAAACGCTTCCGGAGAAGGACGCCCCAACCTGACCGGAGCCAAAACTGCCGGTCCGGTGATGTTCAGCATTTTCGAACTTTTACCCGCCTCCAAATGGTTTGAACAACCGATGGGACAATTTGTCGAAACGGAAGTCTGTCGGCAATCGGGACACTTGAAAAGCCGTTTCTGCGAAGACACCGACACCGTCTTGATTTGCACAAACGGTTTACGCACAGACCCTTGCCCTTTCCATACCATCGTCAACCTAACGGCCGACGAACAATTCCGTATTTACGAAACCTGTGCGGAAGCAGGCACAAGCATCCGGAAAAGCTGGTTCATATTGCCGCCTGCGTGGGCTTGGTATTACAAACAACATCATCCGGAGTACAAATCCTTGCCGCCATTGAAGCCGGGTTGCGGCGAAGGCAATTATCAACCCATGCAATTCATTTACCCTCAGGGAAATGCCAAAGTGAATCTGCCCAAACAATTGGACGGAACAACTGCATCAATTACTTTCGAACTGGCGCACAACAACCCCGCTGCTGTTGTTTTCTGGCATATCGACAACGAATACATCGCTTCCACAACCGACTTTCATAAATTGTCGGTACGGCTTTCAACCGGCGCTCACGCTGTTACTGTGGTTGATAATGAAGGGAATAGCTTGTCTTGTCGGATTGAGGTGGCAGGGTTAAACGCAACTTCAACCCGGCAGGATAGATAAAATATCCAAATTCAGGTAGATGGTATATCCACTTTACCGTCATTTTGATACAAGATTTTCAATTTTATACCGTAACTTTATTACAATTATTTCGAAAATTATCCGTACCTTTGTGCAGGTATATATTATAATATGTTTATTTACAATAAAATACTGTCCGGTAGCTGTCTTAATACATAGTTATAAACTAAAAATATATTTGCTCATGAAAAAAATATCCGTATTATTAATTGCCTGCCTGCTTTTAGCCGGTAGCGCCTGTACCAAACAACAGAAAGAAGAGGCACAAGTTATAAAGACATCTGTTCCCGCTCGCCCGGCGGGACAAACCGATGTATTGCAGTTAAGAACCGATCCGCTGCCGGTAGTTCGTGTAGCTTTTATCGGCTTGGGCATGCGTGGTCCGGGTGCCGTAGCGCGTATGACGCATATCGACGGCGTTGAAATCATTGCCCTATGCGACGTCGAACAAAAAAATACGGAAAAAGTAAATAATATGCTGGAAAAGCGCGGCTTTCCCAAAGCGTTGGAATTTTACGGGGATACCTCCGTCTGGCGCAAAGTAACAGCTCTGCCGGATGTGGACCTGATTTATGTTGCCACCGACTGGAAAGCCCATGCTATGATAGGCATTCAGGCAATGAAAGACGGTAAACATGTTGCGATTGAAGTGCCTTCGGCTATGACTCTGGACGAAATCTGGGCTTTAGTAAACACGTCGGAACAAACCCGCAAACATTGTATGCAATTGGAAAACTGCGTTTACGACTTCTTTGAACTGACGACTCTAAATATGGTGCAGCAAGGTTTACTGGGGGAAATAGTTCACGGGGAAGGCGCTTACATACACGCACTTGAGCCTTATTGGCCACAGTATTGGAACAATTGGCGCATGGAGTATAACCGGAAGCACAGGGGAGATTTGTATCCTACACATGGCTTCGGCCCGGTATGTCAGGCAATGAATATACATCGCGGGGATAAATTGAACTACCTCGTATCTCTGGATGCCAGGCAAATTTCAAGCATAACATACCTGAAAGAAAAGACAGGAGAAGATGTGAAAGATTTCCGTAACGGACAACATACCTCAACCCTCATCTCTACGGAAAAAGGCAAATCAATTCTTATTGAGCATGATGTAAATTCGCCGCGTCCTTATAGCCGGATGTACCAACTCACAGGAACAAAAGGGTTTGCAAACAAATATCCGGTACAAGGTTACGCTTTGGATAAAGCGGAAATTGATCCCGCCATTGCGGCTAACCATGAGAATCTCTCCGCTCACGAATATGTTCCGGCTGATGTAAAAAGCGCCCTGATGGAGAAATACAAACATCCGATTGCTAAAGATATCGAGGAAAAAGCAAAACAGGTTGGCGGCCACGGCGGTATGGATTTTATCATGGATTACCGTTTAATCCATTGTTTGCAGAAAGGATTACCATTGGATATGGATGTTTACGACCTTGCCGAATGGTGCAGCCTTATCCCTCTGACCGAAATTTCGTTGGATAATAATTCCGCCCCTGTAGAAATACCTGATTTCACCCGTGGAAGTTGGAATAAACTGAAAGGGCTGACGTTTGCAGAGTAAACAGAACTAAATGTCCCCCTACGGAGTACGCGACCTCACCGAAGGTAATATCTTCAAACAGCTAATCAGCCAAGCCTTGCCGATTATGGCAACCGGATTTGTATTAATGGGTTATACATTGATGGATATGGTTTGGCTGGGGCGTTTGGGCAGCCGGGAAATGGCCGCCGTAGGCGGTATGGGAATTGTCCTCTGGTTTGTCGATTCGGTTGCTTTGCTAACCAAAGTCGGCGCCGAAATCAACATCGCTCAATCCATTGGCCTTAAGGATTTTGAACGAGCCAAGTCTTTTGCGTCTCATACAATTACCCTTGCATCCATTATCGGCGGTTTAACCGCTGTCGCACTGGTTGTTTTTGCCAATCCCATCATCTCCCTGTTCCGGTTCGACGCCGAATTGGCGGACATGTCGCGCGATTATCTGCTCATTTGTTGTCTCGCGGAGCCTGCCGTCTTTTTATTTTTCACTTTTTCAGGCATTTACAACGGTGTGGGAAGAACATCCATTCCTTTTTATTTTCTGGCCATCGGTTTGGCATGTAACATGCTCTTGTGTCCGCTGTTTATATTTGGGATAAAGGGACATTTGGCTTTGGGAGTAAAAGGAGCGGGAATTGCCACTGTTACTTCTCAATGGATTGTGGCTCTGCTTTTTATATGGAAAACCAAGCAGAAAAACGCAATCCTCGACCGTTTTCCGTTTTTCGTAAAACTGCAGCGAAATTATACACATTCCATTGTCCGGTTGGGTTTTCCGGTTGCAGCCATGAATTGCCTTTTTTCCACCATTAATTATTACATGGCCGGCATCGCGTCGATATGGGGCGGGCATCTGGGTGTAATGAGCCAAACAACAGGCAGTCAGATAGAGGGTGTTACCTGGTACACCGCTTCCGGATTTTCTACGGCTTTGAGTACGATTACGGCTCAAAATTATGCGAGAAATAAAATCAAACGGGTGATTCAAGCCTATAAATACACTTTGATTGTTCTTTTATCGCTCGGATTAGTAACCTCTTGCGCTTTTTTGTTTGCCGGAAAAGAACTTTTCAGCTTGTTTGTCATTGAAAAACAGGCGCAACTGGCAGGAGCCGAATACCTGTTCGTCATGGGATTTTGTCAACTGTTTATGATGCTCGAAATATCAACAGCCGGTCTTTGGAATGGTTTCGGAAGAACCGCTTCTCCGGCAGCGGTGAGCATTGCGTTTAATTTGCTCCGGATTCCTCTCGCTTTACTTTTAACGCCCCGTTTTGGAGTAAACGGCGTTTGGATGGCTATCGCCATTTCGTCCGGTATAAAAGGAATAATCAGTCCGGTTTGGTGGTATATTGTTTATCGAAAAAAGTATCGAATCAATTATTAACAACGAAATTGTTGATAACTTTTCAGACTGTTGAAAACTTTTCATATTTTCTTAACAAAAATTTTACAATAAATACTTAATTTTGTTACAATAAATACCTAATTTTGCGCAAGATTAATCACCATAAAAAAAATTATTTAAAATTATTAAGTATGAAGAGGATTAAACATCTATTGATCGCCATGTCATTGTTTGTTAGTACATTAACCTATGCACAAGTTACGACTTCTACTTTGAGCGGTAAAGTTACCGACGGTAATGAACCTCTAATTGGCGCTTCGGTTCAGGCAACCCACGTTGCATCAGGGACTAATTACGGAAGCGCTACAAATATTGATGGACGTTATACGATTCAAGGTATGCGCACAGGGGTTTATCAGGTTGTGGTATCTTATATCGGATACAAAACCACTACCTACCAAGATGTTACTTTACAACTTGGCGAAGTTACTAATTTGAACGGTGAATTGAAAGAAGATAATGCACTGTTGGAGGAAGTTGTTATAACAGCAATAAAAACAAAATTTACAACGGAAAAAACAGGAGCGACAACAAACATTTCTTCAAGTCAGATTGCGAATTTGCCGACAATCAACAGAAGTATTTCCGACATTGCAAAACTCTCGCCTTATGCCAATGGTATGGGATTTGCCGGCGGAGACGGACGTTCAACCAATTTTACCATTGACGGCGCCAATTTTAACAACAATTTTGGTCTTACATCTACGCTTCCCGGTGGCGGGACGCCTATTTCAATTGATGCAATTGAAGAAATTCAGGCGGTAGTCACGCCTTTTGATGTTCGCCAAACTAACTTTATCGGCGGTGGCATCAATGCAATTACCAAGTCGGGTACAAACACATTCAAAGGTACAGCCTATACTTATTTCCGTAATCAGGAAACACGCGGAAACCGTATCGACGGACAAGATTTGGGTGCACGACCGGAAGAAGCAAAGAAAACGTATGGCCTCACATTGGGTGGTCCGATTTTGAAGAACAAATTGTTTTTCTTTGTCAATTACGAAAAAGAAATTATTCCGGGTGAAGTAATCAAATATCGTGCCCGCGAAGACAACGAAACGGTGGGAGGTATGGTTTCCCGCACAACATTGTCGGATATGAAGCGCGTTTATGACCATCTTAAAAGCAAGTACGGATACGACGCCGGTTCATACACCAACTTCCCCGCCGATGAAACGAATGAAAAAATTCTGGCGCGTATCGACTGGAATATTACCGACATGCATCGCTTGGCATTGCGTTATAATAACACGAAAAATGTGAGATGGACCGAGCCGAACGGCACGTCTATGGATTTTCCACAAGGCGGAAGAGGAAGAACTACGGATAACCGTGTTGGTCCCAAATCAATGGCTTTTGCCAATAGTATGTATTCACAGGATAATGATGTATGGTCGATTTCTGCCGATTTGAACAGCCGTTTTGGTAATAATATGTCAAATCAATTATTGTTTACGCATACAAACATTGCAGATATTCGCGGAAGTAACTCATCTTTATTTCCGTTTATTGATATTCTTTATGAAGGTGTACTTGAGCCGTACATAAGCGCCGGTTATGAGTTGTTTACTTACAATAATGGCGTCAAAAACCAAATTACAAGCGTTATAGATAATTTTACTTATTATCTTGGAAATCAAAAAATTACTGCCGGTGTAAGTTTTGAACACCAATTTGCAAACAACGCTTACATGCGTAATGGGACGGGATATTACCGTTATAACAGCATCGCGGATTTCCTGAACGGCGCTGCGCCGGAAACATTTTGCCTGACTTATGGATGGAATGGTGAAGCAAATCCGGCAGCACAAATCACATTCAATCAATTTGGATTGTATTTGCAAGACGAATGGAATATTACCAATCAATTGAAATTGACGGGTGGTATTCGCTTTGATAATATTATGTACGATAATAAAGATTTGCTGCGCAATGATGCAATATATGCACTTGATTTTGGCGGAAAGAAAATAGACACGGGAAAATGGCCTGATTCAAATATTCAGATTTCCCCGCGTTTGGGATTTGTGTATGACGTGTTTGGCGACAAAACATTTAAAGTTCGCGGCGGAACAGGCTTATTTGCAGGACGTTTACCTTTGGTTTTCCTTACCAATATGCCGACGAACTCAAATATGGTACAAAACGCTTATATAACACAAGACCCTGCCCAATTGGCAAAATTACAGGGCAGTTTGATTACGGACGTGAATCAAATGATTAGCACACTTGGTTTACCGACAACATTGGCAACGCATGTCGCCTCAACAAAACTTTCCGGAGTTGCAGACGATTTCAAAATGCCTCAAATCTGGAAGAGTTCGGTCGCAGTAGATTATAAAATTCCGACATCTTTCCCGTTTACAGTTACCGGTGAATTTATCTACAATAAAAATATTAATGCGGTAACAATGAACAATATCAATATAAAAGATAATGCAAATTGGGAACGTTTCAAGGGCGCAGACAATCGCGTAATATATCCTGCAAACAGAGCGGACTGGCAGTATATTCCGGGAACAAATGCAGTTGTTTTGGAGAACACCAGCAAAGGATACGGTTACATTGCAAATATCACTTTGAATGCACAACCGGTTGACAATCTGGATTTTATGCTTGCTTACACTTTTACCGAATCGAAAGAAATTTCAGGTCTTCCGGGTAATGACCCCGTTTCAACATGGCAAAATTTGATAAGCGTTGACGGACCCAACTTCCCGACACTTCAACGTTCTCAATATGTAATTCCCAATAAGG
>BNTV01000127.1 GCA_025996865.1 Bacteroidia bacterium | reverse complement strand
CGGATTTACTGTGCGTTGTATCGCAGAATGAAAAATTTATCGGTTTTAATTGTATTTTCAGTTATTTGCGGCTATTTGCAATCGCAAACGGTAAACTTTGATTTTCCGCATTTTGCGGGGCAAAAATATGTTGTCTATTTGCTGAAAGGCGACAAACAGGATACGGTTTACTATGGTTCGTTGGATAAATACGGGAAATCGACCTTTGTCCTTCCTTTGACCCACAAGGACTTTGTAGGGATAGCGCGCTGGTCGTTGCCGGATGGCGGCGGGCTGGAAATTGTATTGAACAAAGAAAAAAACTTCATAATCCATTGCACCGAAGCCCATCCGAACGATGATAACATCGTGTATATCAACACGCCCGAAAACGAGTTTATGTATGGACAATACTTGCAGCAAGCGAATGTTATCAACAAAGCGATTGCCTGTCAGTCCGTTTTACAGCAATATCGGGCGCAAGATGCGGTTTACCGTTTCATTGATGTTGAAAAACAACGTTTGGAAGAGCAGTTTGCCGAAATCCAAACCGGAATAAGGCAAAGCCCTTTGTATGCCGCCCGCATTCGCGAGTTCAGCGATTACCTGACCCATACAGGTAGTCGCTTGAACCTCACGGAAAAGGAAATAGAAATGGAATGCCGCAATTTTGTACTGACAAAAATGGATTTTGTGCAACTCTATTACAGTGGTTTTTGGAATGACATCATCAACAGGTACATTGCTTCGGTGTCCGGAAACGACTCGTTGCTCGTTGCCGACAGTCGAAAAATGCTTGCCCGTACAAGCAACAAACTGATAAAAGAAGAATTGTTGCACAAACTGATTTTGCTTTACAACAAATACGGCAAAGAAAACCTGCTTGAGAATTTGGGTGTTGAGGATTTGGTTTCTCGCGGCCGTCCCGCTCCGATGCTGACGCTTACAAACAAGCACATTCGTCCGGTAAGCAGTTTGATTATTTTTTACGAATCGGGCTGCAACAACTGCGAAAACGCATTGATACAACTGCGCGGCAATTATCCGATGCTGAAAGAAAAAGGCGTCGAAGTGATTTCCATCGCTGCGGACAGGGATGAAGACACATTTCGCCGGAATGCCGACCTTTTTCCGTGGGCAGACAAATATTGCGATTTCAAAGGTTTTGACGGAGAGAATTTTAAGAATTACGGCATCGTCGGCACGCCTACCATTTTTGTTGTGGATAAAGAGGGGGTGATAATCGGGAAATATTTTGTCTTTTTGCCATCATTCTTGGAATAAAGAAAATCCATATAAGTTTCTGTATTGAGAAAAGTATCCGGCGGAATAGTTAGTCCGCCGGTTCTTATTTCTGAAGAAAACTGGAGATTGGCAAAAATGACATTCAAATCGTAACAGACATATTGTCCCAACTGCCAAGGATGTGTCGAAACCCAGATTTGCTTTTGTACCGGCTTGAAAATCACGGAATGATGTCCGATTAATTGATTGATAGCCTTTTCGTTACCCAAACCGATGTCTTTTCCGCCCAAGCCTTGTCTATCTCGCAATATTCCGGCGGTTTTTACCGGATTCAAAGGAATTTGCTCCCGGATTAATTCTTCCATCCGTTGCTGGCGGTACGGGCTGTCGGAAGTTTCGATGTTTTCAAGGTTGTTTTTGTCGTTTTGGAAAGTTTCGCTCTGAAAATGATTGGCGCAAACCAACCAATTGCTTCCGGTTGTGTAAATCCCCGTTTTATCGGGCGATTTTTCGATGATTTCCGCAGATTCGTCTATGGCTGAACCGATTAAAATGGATTCGCTGACAAACAGTTTGTATTGTCCGGCAATCCGGCGGGCTTCTTCAAGGGTTGAAGCATATTGCAGTATTTCACGGCACAGGATGGAAATCGGTGTAGCCGAAGAGCTTGGCATAGAAGTTTTTGCCGCATTGATGGTTACCGTCAAACCTTTTTCGTTCATTCCCGAGGCGATGCCGGCCATACCTGCCCATGCGACCGACACGAATTTATATCCGGTTTCCGGAGCGTAAAAAGTAACCGTTTTGTTTTTGGCAAAATCGTCGCCTGCGTAAAAATCAAAATTTCTTCCTATTAATAAGGTAGAATCTTCCGTAGCGTTTCCCCAAGCGACGAAAGAGGTACAACCGACAAGCATGTAATCCTGCAGAGCGTGTCCCAAATCGTGCGCCGAATGGTAATTCAACTGCCTTTCATAGGGCGAACCGATAAAATCGTAATCATGCGTGCAGGAAAGTGAGATTCCGTATATTTCTTCTTTCAATTCTTCGGGAATATTGGATGCCAGATTCCGGTTGAAAAAAGCGATGAAAATCCGTAAGAACTTCAAATAGAATTCGGAAGGAATCATTTGTTTAATTTGGTCGATGAAAACCTTTTCCTGAAACTCCAACAAATCTTTTTCCAATTTTCCGGCAGCGATTCCCCTGTCGAAAGCATTTCCCTGCAAATAGACTTCCCACAGACCCGAATCGCTTTGGCGAAGGAAACAGCCGTTGAAAATCCGTTCGCCCGATTCTGCGACAATCGTTTCTTTATCAATGAGATGGTGCGTATCCTTAACTTCAGGCGGCGAGATGCGGAAGCTAACCGATAACACCCGGATTCCGGCGACCACCATCAAGGCGATAATCAAAACGCCAAGACCTAACTTTTTCCGGATTGATTTCTTCTTTTTATGCATTTGCCACTTTTTCAGCTAAATATTGTGTACCTAATAATTCACTGCATGTGTACATCGCGGTCATAAAAACGCCAATCATGCCGTGTACGTTGTTGTTTTGTCCGGTAATGAACAGATTGGGGACTTTGGTTTTACTCGGCAACAGGCATTTCAAGGCATGGTTGTAATCCTTGACGATTCCGTAAGCCGAACCGTTTTTCGTACCGGTGTAATCGCGGTAAGTCAATGGCGTTGAAGTAGAATAGGTTTCAATAGCGCCTTTTAGTTGCGGTTGATATTTTGCGATGTACTCAATCAATGTTTCCGCCCGCTTCTGTTTGAAAGCTGTGTAATCGGCTTCACGCGAGGAAAGCGTTGTATGTTCCCACTTTTCCACTTCATGCCAGTACATGGGTTCCAATATTTGCGCTGTTTTTGCATATTGCTCCGAGTATGAAGAGGCCGGCGTGCAAAAAAGGACTTTTTTCATTCCTTGTTTTTCACAATTGGAGTCAACCCAAGATGAATTTTCATCGTGATAATAATAATTTCTATTCAGATAGGGAAATGTATTTCCCTTTAAGATAATACTTAAGGTGAAAAATCCGAATGAATTTTTCAATGAATTGACCCGTGAAAAGTGGGCTTTTTTGAGACTTGGGGTTTTCTCCAATATTTTTAATGTGCCGGAAGGATGAATACCGGATATAAAGTATTTACTTTCAATCAGTTCATTTCCGTTAATTTCGGCGCAGGTAATGATTTTACCATGGGTGATTAAGCGAGTGGCTTCGGCTTTGTTGCGGACTTCTCCTCCATGAGATTTTATACTTTCTATCAACAAATCAGCCACTTGCTGACTGCCGTCAACAAAACGGTAAGCGCTTTCGATACTGGAATTGATAATCGTGGAAAAAACGTACAACGAAGTGTTTTCCTCTTCCCCGCATTGCATGGAAGTTCCTGAAATCACGCTCCGTAAATCCGCATTATCCGTACATTCTTTCAGAAAATCGGAAATTGACGTGTTGAAATAGTGCATTCCATCGGACGAAAAATTCTTTTTCTGTTTGAGATGGTCCACACTGATTAAATCCCCGATGTTTTTAAATGTTTTGATGATTTTGCGAATGTTTTCTTTTTCTTTTGGAAAATTTTGAGACAAGGTTTCGATGAAATTTTCATGTCCCATTGCATATTTGTATTCTTTTCCCATCCGATGAATAATGTCGAATCCATCCTCATCCATCCGTTTGATTTTCAGCTTGTCCCGAATTCCTGTGTATTTGAAATACTGATTCAGGATTTGCCCTTCGTCCAAACTGCCTGCGTAATGGATTCCGGTATCCAAAATCCGGCCTTTCCGGATGTAGGAACGGAGACAACCCCCAAAGTCTGCGTTTTTTTCCAGCACGCAGACTTTGTATCCTTCTTTTGAAAGGATATCGGCGCAGACTAAACCGCCTAAGCCGCTGCCGATTATTGTTACGTCGTATTTCTCCATATCATTAAAAAGGTTATTTTCTAATCATTTTTAATCAAGCTTAAAATTCTTTTGCCCGATTCCGTAATACTATATCGCTGATTAGGATTATTAGGTTCATCCGGAAATTCCTTACTTATCCAACCGATATTCAGTAGAGTATCTATATATTTTATTCTGTTTTTTGATTGATTACTTAATTTCAATTTTTCAAACAAGGCTTTCCTTTTTATTGGGACTGATAACAATTCAAGGATATTCTCTACTTTATCGTGAATATTTTGATTAATTATTTTTTTTACTGTATTACTTACTCCGTTACCAACTCCGTTACTTTCTTGGTTGCTAAAAGCGATTAAATCATCTAAAGAATTGAAATTTAATTTATTAACTTTCTTATTTACTCCGTTACTAACTATATCATTTATAGCCTTTATATACTTCTGATTTATCGGCAGGGTTACCATAAAATACACACCCTGTTCATCCGTTTCGATAATGGGTTTGGGCGATCCGTTATTTTCCATCTTCTTGTTCATCTTCGGAAAACCGGTTCCTCGTCCTTCCGTTAAATCCAATTCTTTCAGGAAATCGCCAATCCGACGGTTCCGGTAGTCACGTGCCACAATCTTTTGATGATTCAGGATTTGCATATCCACCGGAGGCATGGCGCCCGGATAGCTCAAAACTGTGATTTTATCAGGGAATATCTGTACTTCGATAGGTTTGCCTAAATCATAGCCTTTATGATAAACCGCATTGGATAAGGCTTCTTCCACAGCTTCATACGGATAGTTGTAAAAACGTAATGCCTCTGCTTGATTGGGTATTTTTCTTACATGCTCATGGATAATATTGGCTTTGATAAAACTTAACGCTTCGCGCAACTGTTTATGTAAAGCGCCTTTAAAATAACGTTCGGTGAAATTATCGCCAACATCGTCTTTGTGCCAGACAACTTCAATCCAACTCCGGTTGAAGAATTTTTCCGGCTCTCGCGAAAAAAACAGTAATCCGGCATTTACAGGACGTAAATACTCGTCCGAACCTTTAGCGATGTACATATTCCGTGCAAGATTTGCCAAACTAATGTGTTTGCTCTCCTCATAAAGATCGCTTTTCACTTCTTGTAAGTACGCCTGAATCAAACCCAAATCAAAATCATCAATAGAAGCTTGTTGATTGATGCGGTCGTCGAACGGCACACGCGCCGCCAATTCATAAAGCCGTCGCATAGTTTCGTTTCGGGCAATAACTGTGCTTGAACCTATCCGGATATAATATTGGCGTTGCGCTTTATCCCCTAATGTCGATGGAGCGGAATATGGACGAAAATCTCCGGCAGGACACCACAATACCAAAATATGTTTTCCATCCAACATGTATGGTTGCATAATCGGCAAATAAGCCGGTTGAATTTTGTTTCCCAATTCGAAAACTTCATTTTGAATTTTGTCCAATTGATTTTGTTGCAATCCGAAAGGCGGCATGATCGGTATTCCGTTTTCGTTCAGTTTTTCAACGCATTGAGTCAATACAATCTCTTGTTTTTCTTTCGGTAAATAATGTAATATATCATTGAGTATGAATATGTCGGAATTTTCAAACCTTGCGGTTGAGATGTCCGCTTGAATAAATTGGATTTGTTCGTTTTTCGAAAAGTTATGGTTGGCAACCGCGATTTTTTCCCCGTCATAATCGATTCCGGTTACACGGCGTTTTTCGGAACGGAAATTCAACAGGTAATCCAAAAAACCGTAACCGCAACCCAAGTCGGTGATTGTAGCTTCTTCCGGAATCCAGGCTTCAAAAGGTAAATAATCGCTCTCCATTTTTGTTTTGATACGTGCATACCATTCAAGGACAGGACTTTTGTAGATATAATTTTTCAATAACCGGTAACTCGGAAAAGGATTGATTGCAGTCGTTTCCCGAACAAATGCTTCGTGTTTTTCCTTGAAAGCACGGGATATATTTTTGCATTGTTCCTGATAAGCGCCCATTTCCAACAATTCCTGATGCGAAATGCGCGGCAGAATTTTAGAAGCAGTCAATCCGTTTTTCAGATACCATAAATCATTTTTCGATATGATTTGTCCTTGTCCGTGAAGCAATACCGGAACAATATCCGCCTTGCATTGTCCGGCCAAAAAGAAAGCGCCTTTGTGAAACCGTCTTATTTTGCCGTCCGTTGAACGCGAACCTTCAGGAAAAATCGCAATGGAATAACCGGCTTGAAGGTTTTTTTCAATCCGGCCGGACGAATGTTCCCATCCTTCGGTAATGTCCGCAAAATCGGCATAACGCGCCACCCGTCCGAAAACAGGAGACTTGATTATCCACGATTTGGTAATCATAATTATTTTTTTGTGCAAAGATAATATTTGCAAAATATCAATTACCGATTGGTGATTGGCAATGATAATAGCCGGTTTTTCAAAAGTTTCTCCGGAAGGATTGGCAAACAGCTTTTTCTCGTTACACATTATGTACATCAGGCTTTTGGCAAAATAATAGATTTGGGCATGGAAAAAATTCTTTTTCTTTTCTTCGGATACCGGAACAATAATCAGGAGGTAACTGAGCAAAGTAAAGAGCAGACTTCCGAAAGCAAATAATCCCAAAGCCAAACCGGTCAACAACAAGCTTTTCCAAGTATGCGGAAACTTCCCTTTCTCCGTTCGTCCCGAAATGAACAGCCGGAAGATATACGGTTGGACGGTAAAAGAAACTAAAATAACCGTTATCATACCAATCATGGAAGTTACGGCAATGGATTGCAACACAGGATGTTTTGAGAAAATCAAAGCGCCGGGTCCTACGATTACCGTAAAGGCGGAAAAGAAGATGGAAACTTTGTGCGCTTGCAGCAATTTTTTTCCGGTTTTGTATTCCGAAAGCAAACCGTCGGTAATAAAAATGCTGAAATCGTCCCCGATTCCGAAAATAAATGTCGAAATGATGATATTGACAATGTTAAATTCAATGTCTAATAAAGCCATGATTCCCAAGATGATAATCCAGCTGATAGCCATGGGTAGGAACGTTATCAGCGTAATTTCTATTCTTCCGTAGGAAATGAACAGGGAAATGAATACCAAAATGGACACTATATATAATATGGTATTGAAATCGGTATCAACGGCGTCGGCCATTTTAGCGGCAAAATACGGTTTGTCGAGAATTACCATGTCGCCGGTGTTTTCGAATGAGCGGTAAACTTCCGCTTTGTCCGCTTCCGTCATCCGGACTTGTGCAACGGCCATTGGGATGGAAGACGAAGCATCTATCCAGTCGTTCAATAAGTTATCGTTGGTAAATGTTTCCGAACCGTAATCAATGGGTGAATAATCTTTATCAAGAATCTTTTTGAAGTTATTGAAAGATTCGGATTTAAAACCGTATTTCTCTCCTGATTCTAACAAGTTATGTTCCAATTCGGCTTTTTTTTCAGGCGTCCAGTATTGTTTCCACTGCTTAATTTTTCCGGTTTGTTCCTGTGGCGAGACCAAAAGTTTTTCGGCTGAAGAAACTTCTTTAATTAATCCTTTGTCTTTTAATTGATTTAAATGAAGATTCAAAGCGGAATAATTTTTCAGGGCTTCGTCCATGTTTTTGCCAACGCTTACGAAGTAAACGGTTTTGTATTTATCCTGAAAACTGCTTTCCAAGCGGTTTTCGGCATCTTGAAATTCTTTGGTCATTAAACTCAACCGGTTCATGTCGGAATTGAATCTGACCTGATTGCAAAAGAAAAGGCAGACAATGGTAACAAGCGCAATACCAATCAATAAATACTTGTTTTTCTCGTAGGAATAAGCATTTATTTTTTCAATCACACGCATGACAACATTGCTTTTTTGCGGCTTAAAAACCAAGAAATGCGGCAGGAAAACCAGACAGAAAACCGTTGTTCCAATCAGAGCCAAGCAGGCAAACAATCCCAAATCGTGCAAAACAGCCGAACCGGCGAACGTCAGTCCTGCAAAACCGCCAATGGTTGTGAAACTTCCAATCGTCATCGGATAAGCCAATTCCCGGATAACCTGTTCGGGCGAATGTACGTGTAGAGAATGGCAAAACACATGAATAGAATAACTTAATGCGACACCGAGTACGATTGAACCGGCGCCAACCGCAATCAGGGAAATACTTCCCTGAATCAAACTCAGGATGGCCAAAGCAAACAATCCGCCAAAAACTACCGGTAACAAAATCAGAAAGATAGCCGATTTTCGACGGAAAGCGAAAAGCACAATTGCCGTAACTAAAACGACTGTAATCAGTAAGGACAGCATCGAATCCGCCTTGATTTGCCGGGCATTATACGCAGCAACAGGAATTCCCCCGAAATACGAAATTTGAATGTCGGGATATGTTTGCTTAAATGTATTGATTTGTGATTCAATATTTTGAATCAAGACTTCATTATCGGAAATGTTTCCTGCGGGAAAAACAGGGGAAATAAAAGCAATCAATGTTTTCCGGTCGAAAGAAAAAATATGGTCGTTGTAAATGTCGTATTGCAAGGATAATTGCAGATTGTTAAAATGATTTAATGTGTTGCTTGTCAAGCCTAAAGGGTCGCCGAGAATGTATTTTTTGGAAATCAGGCTCAAAGGTGAAGTTAAGTAGTAATAGTTGTTCATGAGCCGTTTATCCAGATTTACGGGCAAAAGTAAGGAATCAATCCGCTTGTAATCGGCAGTGTCAAGAAAAACCGGAAGATTATCGGCGATGTATTGGCAGGCTTTGTCTGTAATTCCTGCGTCAATTTTCGATAAAACGCTTTTAATATGCGATTTACCGGTTTTCGATGTTTGCAGCGAATCCAAAAAGGTGTCACAGGTTTTAATCAGCATTTCCGGGGAAATGGAGTCTTGCTTATTTTTCGGAAAGTACATCAGTATAATTTTGTCCTTGACTTTGAGGTGTTTGAAAACTTCGCTGATGTTTTCGGCGTTTTTTGCCTGCGGCATAAAACTGTTAATATCCTCGACAAAACGAACTTGCAGGGCTTGGTAAATCATGAGTCCGAAAATCAACAGTAAGATACCGAATAACAGTATTTTACGTTTGTCAAAAAACCGATGGATTAAGAGAAAGAATCGAATCATGACTTTATTTTACGGAAAATGCTTAACAATAAACAGGTGATTATCCCAAAGGCAATTGCGGAAATGATTGCCAACAAAATACTACCGATAATGTATTGTATAATATCCTGTTTCATCGTCACGAAAGTGATATGGCTCAGATTCAGCTTGAAAGGTTTTCCCAAAACCCATGCACCGGTAGCAAAACTTCCATAGAGAATAAACGGAAGCATTGGCGGAATACTGATGTTGGAAGCCACTAAAGCAATGACTCTGTTCAATTTAAAGACATGAGCCAACCCGTATGCTACCAGCATTTGATAGCCCCAGATGGGGATAATTCCCAAAAAAATTCCCAACATGACAGACAACGTGATTTGCAGATTGGAATAATTTGACGCCAGAATGTGCTCCTTAAAAAAAGTTTTTACATTTTTTTTATTGATGCTGTGGGCGAATGCAAAAGGTTTTACCCAAAATAAAGCAATCAGAACCAAAAAGGTATTCAAAATGCTGATTCGTGTAAAATCCAGGACAGGCCTGAAATGCGAAATCTGCTCCGTTTTCGGTGCGTAAAAAACCCGGATTGGAACCGGAATTACAGGAAGTCCTTGCCAAACGGAACGCACCAAAACTTCCAGTTCAAAATCATAATGCTTTGTAAAATATTTTCGGTTAACTATTTGTTTCAGCGGATAAATACGGAACCCGGATTGCGTATCCGGCAGTTTTTTACCCGTTTCAATCAGAAACCAGAAATTGGCGAATTTATTGGCAAAAGTATTTTTGCCCGGCATATTTTTTTCCTGCAAATTGCGGGCGCCGATGATGATGGCGTTGGGGTTTTCCGCCGATTTTTCCAACAAAACGGGAATGTCCGAAGGGTTGTGTTGTCCGTCGCTATCAATTGTCAGGGCATAATCGAAGTCCAATTCGACCGCCTTTTTGAATCCGGTTTGCAAAGCGAAACCTTTTCCTTGATTTTCGGGATAAGAGCAGACCGTGATTTCTTCCATCGCACTTAAAATGCTTGCAGTAGAGTCGGTTGAACCATCATTGACAACAATAACAGGGTAAGAGTAAGCCTTTAATTCAGTAATGACTGAAGCCAGCGTTTTTTCGTTGTTGTAAGTCGGTACAATGACGCACACATTCAAGTGGTTGGTGATTTCAGGAAAATTTTTCATACGACCGGAATCAGTTTGGCTTTGAGAGAAAGTTTGGTGTTTTCGCCTTCTTTTACAGCGGTTTTCAGGAGAAGGTATTCATTTTCCCATTCATAATTGTACTCCAAGTCAAGTATCTGATTTTCAGCAGGAATAATGACTTGTGAGAATTTGCAGTTCATCAATTCGGCATATTGCAGTTTCTGCTGAACCAAGTTTTCCAGACATTCTTTGAGCATTTGCAGAGAAAACACGCCGGGAATTACGGCTTGTTCCGGAAAATGGCCGGCAAATACGGCGTGATTCCGGTTAATTTTCACGGAAACAATGGTTAAATGTTCCTTTATTTCTGTTTTTTCGACGATATAAAACGTGTTTAACAACATTTTCTCTCAAATTTGAGTGCAAAAGTACGAAAAATTTCCGTACAATCCTCTAAAAAACACAATTTTACCCGCAAGAGAAGTATAAATGGGTAACGATCAGGGCAAACTTTAAGGTTTGCCCTGGTTCATCAATGCGGAATTACTTCGCAGGCGTTTGCGTCAAAATATACTTGTCTGCAAGTTTACCTGTGATGCGATTGCTTTTCATATCCAGTTGTGTCAACTTGTTTTCGCCTACTTGGTAATAAGGCGGAATGCCCGCGTCGTTTTTCAGGTTGACAATGCTGCCTGTTTCATCCCACGAAAAATCGCCCACAATCTGCGTAAGAGTGCTGTCTTGCGTACCGAGATAGAGATAAGACAGCTCATAAGTGCTTGGATTCAACACAATGGTTACTTTGATGCCCTCGCAATCGGCACAGGGGATAACGCCCGTGTACTTGCCTTCCCAATTCAAACTGGTGCGCGAGTTGTCGGCCATACTGGTGACAACAACCTCTTCCGACTTCTTCTGCTGTCCGCCGCCACACGACACAAAGCTTGCTACCGATAAAACGGCAACGGCAACTATTGAAAAAAATATTTTTTTCATTTTCTTTTAAGTTTAAATGAATGAATACTAAATATAAATAATTTACAAAGATAAGTATTTTTTTATAAATAATATCGATTTTTTTTGTTTTTAACCTCAGGGCAAACCTTAAAATTCGAGCAATTTATCCCGGTATTCGGTATTTATTTCATTCTTTTTCGATTTGGAAGGTAATTTCTTCAAAATTATTTATAACAACGATTATCATCAAACACTGACGGTTTCATATCCGCAAGTCATTTCCGAGAACAAAAATAACCATTTTTTATCATTTGCGGAAAAAAAGGAAGTCAGGCGGAAATCCGGGGTGTACGACAAATTTCCCAATTAGTGTTTAACGATTATCGGTAGATGTTTCCATGCGCCTCCTCGTTCCTCGTTGGCTTAGTCGACAGGACGGTAAAACTGGGAAATTTGTCGTCCACCCTTGTTAATATAATGTTTGTTTTATTGATAAAAAAAAATTACCTTTGACAGCATAAATAGCATAAAATTTAGATAATATGAACACAATCGTAACCGCTGAAATAGATGTCGCTACCCCTACCGGGAGACGTATTGTCAATGAATTAGAGCGACACAAACGGTCTGTAAAGTTAAACTATCCGACATCGGAAAAGATAGCCGAAAAAACCTATACCCATGAGGAGGTTTGGGAAATGGTAGAAAGTATATTAAATGAACATTACGGTACTGATTTTAAATTTGACCTATGAGCCAATATAGCCTATCTTATTCTGATGAGGCAAATAGCGACCTCAAAAGTTTAGCTTATGCCATTACAGAAGAATATGGTTCTCCAATAACAGCATTTCGCTATGTACAAGGAATTATCAAAACCATCAATAAAATGGTAAAAAATCCTGAAGCCTACCCGATACGATTCAATCTCTCTTTGTTAGAGTACGGACTAAATGTGCGCCGTGTCAACTATAAAAAAATGGCGGTTCTTTATACCATAAACGATGATAATACGGTTTTTATACATCGTGTGATTGCATCGTCGTTGATTACCGAATCCTAATTATTTTTGCAATTGAAATATTAACCCATACGGCTCCTTATAAATATCCGCGCATCATTAAATTTGTTGAGGAATTGCCGAAAACTAATTAAAATTTACTTGCATCTTTCAAATTTATTGTGTAATTTTGCCCCGCGCTTTTACAAAAATTCTTTCATAAACCATATCCATTGGGACTGGAGAAGCGTAGCTTTATCTTTTCATTAATAGAATTTCGTTTGGACAATAACTGTTTATCATTAACTTCTTGCTCATTTTCTGTTGCGAATTATTTTCACAACAGTGAAGAGTTTTGCTCATTTTTTATGTTAATTAATTTGTTTTTCTCGACAT
>BNTV01000126.1 GCA_025996865.1 Bacteroidia bacterium | reverse complement strand
CGAAACCCATTGGTTGCCGTTTTAAATTTACCGCGTGATGCCTCCTATGAAGAGTTGAAAGACTATAAATATGAAGATGGAACGCCAAGAACAATGAACGGATTTAATAATCCTTACTGGTTATTGAGTTTTCACCACGTATCACAACACGGGTAGAAGTTAAAGACCCGCCATTAGAAATAAACTGTACGCCGGCGACTTTTCCCGAAAGTGAATTTAACAGGTTATTGTCTCTCGTTTCAGTCATTCCTTCCATCTCGACACTCTGCGTAGCATAAGGTAACGATTTGGCTTCCCTGCTAATACCTAAGGCGGTAATAACCACTTCGTTCAAGGTAGTCAGGTCTTCTTCCAAAACGAATCGGAAATTTGTTTCATTTCCGATTGTCTTCTTTTGTCCGACAAAACCGATGTACGAAACCGTCAGGGTTGCATTTGCCGGTAAATTGGCGGGCAGGTTCAATGAAAACTTTCCGTCAGCGTCTGTGGCTATACCCAGATTTGTACCGGATACGCTTACAGAAGCGCCAACCACCGGTTCACCGTTTTTTTCGGAAACAGTTCCTCTAATGTTTTTGGTTGTCTGTGCATTTATCAGGATAGATGTCGAGCAGATTAACAAAAACAATAGTGTTCGCATTAACATTTTTTTGTTCAAAAAGAAAGTTGCGTGTTTCTCTTTGTGTTTTTCTAAATATTCCTTCATAACCATAAAATTATTTAATGTGGTTTATTATATCGGTACAAAATTAGCGGAATCTATTTAATGAATGCGTTAATACCGGGATTAATATTTTGATTAATGAGGATTAATTTTTAGGAAAAATATCTGATTACCGAAAAAGGCAAACGATTTTTAACAGGAAGGGATTTTTAAGAGCAATGCAAGATAACTATACTTACAATTTCTTTTGGTGAGTGAATATTTAAAGACCCCTGTCATTCCTATTCGTGCGGGAATGACAGAGGTCATTAAACAAAAAAACAATCTTTTTACCTTGAATTTATATCGGTTAATTAAATGAAAATGGTCAAGGAACGTGTATTTTTTCTACGGTTGAATAATTATCGGCACCCATACCCGGATAGTTCGTAGCATTATTTCCGGATACTGTCTTGCAGTTTATAGCTACCCGCACATAATAATCGGTGCCCGTATATTTTACGGCGCGTTTTGTGCGCATCACGAGTTCCTGTCCTTCCATGCTGTTTGGCAGATTTGCATCTGCAATTATCGGACTGTTAACCAGGTCGCCATCGCGAGAACCGACGGGATTGACGGTACGCCCGATGTGTAAGTTAGCTTCCCTGACATCAGGCATATCATATCCGGCTTTTTGATTTCGTGTGAATTTTACGGAACATTCGATAAAATTGTCTGACGTTACGTATGGTTTCTTCACCCATTCAATTGTCAGATAGGGCGTCACCGTGAAATCCCTGGTCGTTGTACCGGAAATTTCCACCAATTCTCCTGCATCGTCGCCGTCCTGTTTTTCGTCGTCATACGGGAAGAATGCACCTGCGTAAGGCAACATCCGGTAAGCGCCCGAAAACCATTTGGTATGACGGTAGGTACCATCCTGTTGCACTCTCAACAATTGACTGCCTATATAGGAAGTTTCATCTTTTGCCCAACTGATTTCCCGCATACGGATAATTTCGGCGCCCTGGTTTGCTTCAAACGGTTTACCGAGATGATCAAGAATCTTTCCCTGAATGGTTGCATCAGGACCGTCATAATTATCTATTTCACAACCCGCCATTGTCAGGCAACATAAAACGATAGATATATATTTTAATACTTTCATAATATTTTGTTTTTAGTCGTTATTGATTTCTATTCTTCTGCAGCAGTGGATTGTTTTTCAACTCTGCACTCGGAATCGTTTCGTAATACCCATTTACAGCGCCGAAATTGACACGGCCGCTGCCTTCTTCAGTACTCTTGGCATCATAAATGCACTTTCCGTCCGGATATCCCGCGTCGTCCACCGTTGCACCTTTGCTGAACATAAACGAATAGAGACCTCTTCTGCGATAATTGCGGATTTGCGTGTCGAAGGTGAACCAACGCATCAAATCCCAATAGATTTTGCTTTCAAAAGCCAATTCCTTGTAGCGTTCCACGCGAACAATCTGCACGCCGCGGTTCGGGGCTTCCACGAAACTGCCCTGTCCTTTCGGCCCGGGAGCAGCCCAATTCGTATAAGCCGGGTCGGTAGAAAGGTCGGACGGACTTGCCAGCAGATTGGCGCCTGCGCGGTCGCGCAGGTCATTGATGGCGTTAAATGCGTCTTGCTGCATGTTTACACCTTGATAAGTCGCTTCACCACTTTGAAATAATTCGATTGCAGCTTCCGCCCGGTTCAGGACAACTTCGGCGTAACGGATTTCTATCCACGGCTGCGTGGAAGTCTGGTGTACCGTAGAACTTTTCGGCAGAGTGATATCCAAGTTTTTACGTCCGAAAAATCCGGTAATGGTGTTTGAACCTCCAGTTCCATTGATTTTGGGACCATCCAGTCCGTTTTTAAAAATCTTAGCGCCATCGCTTCTGACGTAAGGGTCTTTCTGGTCGGCAGAATTTTGTGTTGACCAGATGATAAGTCCTTCGCCTCCGTTAGCCACAGTCCTGAACGGATTCTTCGCATAATCCGTTTTGTTCCATACCGACGACGAATTTAAGTTGCTCTCGTCGGCGCCGTTGTCAACGGTGAACTTTTTGAATTTGTCCACAGCCGGGTCTTTGCTTTCATCGAAAATGCCGGATCGCAAATCCAATTTCATACCTCCCTTGTAAAGACTTCCCGGAATCAACAGGTTCGCCCTCAACCTCGGTTCGGCAGCGTCATACAATTGCTGACAATTATCATATACGATGTAATTACCATCGGCGTCAAAAGCGTAGAAATGTCCGTCTGCGTTGAGGGGCAGTCCGTCGAACAATTCCACCCAGTCGAGCGTCGGGTTGAAGCGGTCGCCGCCTTCGGTTGCCATACGCGGGGGACACATCATCGAATTGAAGGAGTGTACCGTCATGGTAAAATCAAATTTACGCAACCATATCGATTCTTTGTTATTATCCGATTTTTCCCACACTTCGGCATAATTGTCCGTTTTATTGGGATTTCCTCTGTGAAGCTCATAGAGTCCGCTGCTTTCCACCTGTTTGGCGGCGTCCCATGCCTGCTTGAAATAGTCGTTGGCGCGGGCTTGCGGTATGCCTTGCAGCAATACGCCTTCTACTTCCCAGTCCTGGAATTTCGCCGAACCGTAGCGGGCGGTGGTAGCGGCATGAAGCGCTATGCGACTTTTCAAAGCGGCGGCTACATATTTGTTGGCGCGTCCGGCATCGCTTTTTGCAGGCAGGTCGGCAATGGCTTCATCCAGGTCTTTCAGGATGAAATCAAAAGTAGCGGCATGGCTTTCGCGGGCTACCCACAAGTCCGATTCATTACCGGTCAATGTCTGGGGTTCAAAAACCTTGGGCAAGCCACCATAACGTTTTGTCAGCTGAAAATATACATACGCCCGGATGAACTTGGCTTCGGCTATCCATGCGGTGGATTGTGTTGCTAAAGCCGGATAATTCGGCAAGTCGGCGATGAGTGTGTTTGCCTGGCGGATAATCTTAAATCCTCCGTCCCAGTATCCGGGGCGATGTTTGTTGAATCCGGTATTATTGCGGTTGACATTTTCTCCGGTTGAATGCCAGTACGTCCATACGCTTAACCCGTTACCCACATAGTAACCGCCGCCGCCGCCTTCTGCTTGTCCGTCGGAGTTAATGTCGTAATGGTAGTCTTCCATGGGCAAATGGTTGTACATCCCCGCCATGTATGCTTTGATACCGTTTTCGTTATAGATGTCTTCCGCCGTAAGGATGCTTTTGGGTGTAATGTCCAGGTCCACGCAAGAGGAGAACCAGAACAGCGAAGACATTACGATTGTTATTAATAAATATATTTTTTTCATATCTGTTTTTTTTAATTCGTTTAATATATCAGAATGTCAATGTCCCGCCAAAATTAAATGTCCGGTTCAACGGATAAAGGTATCCGTAGGTTTCCGCCGGTTTTTCCGGATCAAGCCCTTTCACACCGGTAAACGTCAATAAATTATAGGCATTTACGTAAATCCTGAGGTTTTTGACGCCTGTTTTGTTAAACAACAGGTTTTTCGGAACAGAGAAGCCTATTTCGGCGCTCTTCAATCTCAGATAGGTACCGTTTTGAATATTGAAAGCCGATGTTTCTTCCGCGCGGGTTTTTCCGTAAGGATAATATCCGGAAGTCCATGTATTGGTTGGGTCATACGGGTCTTTTTTCGGGTCAACCGGATGCCATCTGTCGTACAACATATCCAAAGCGTTTCCGTCCCACGAAAGCGGATTCAGCAATTGTTCGCCGTATCCTATGTATGACATGCCGGCGCCCTGGAACAATACATTAAAATCGACCCATTTCCATTGTCCGCCCAAGGTCATCCCGAAGTTCATCAACGGATAGTTTCTCGTATCGTTGAGGTTGGTGCCGGGAAGACTGGTGTTGGTACTGGTGGTAGTTGCAATCGGATATTTGTCCCGGTCGTCAATATAACCATCGCCATTCCAGTCTTCGTAAATCGGGTCGCCGGGAAGCGTTGTTGCATTGGCATAAACGGAATTGGCGATATCTTCATAAGACCCATACGTTCCGGCAGCGCCTTTTCCGAACCATATATCGTTGTAGCGTCCGACGATATTGTTTCTCCAGTAATCGTAGGAGTTGGAACGGTCGGGCTGCAACCGCCTGGTCCACATATTACGTGTCAGTTGCACAAATGCGGTTACATTATAGTTGAATTCGCCGATTCTCTTGCGGTGTTTCAACTCTACTTCAAAACCTTTGGTACGGTCGGCATTCAAATTTGCCTGCGAAATTCCGGAACCGAACGTTCCCGGAACCACAGTGGACGGAGTGTCAAGCAGACCATCCCTGTTGCGCTGGAATAAATCCACGGAAGCACCGATAAGACCATTCCACATATCTGCGTCAATACCTACATTCAGCATCGTAGCCGTGTACCAGGTCAAGTCAAGATTGGGAGCGTTGCGGAATCCCAAAGCGTTGACAAACGTATTTCCGAATACGTAACCTCTCGGCAAATTCTGCTTGTTGTGATAAGCCTGCGGATAATCGTATCCTTCGATAAACTGGAATTGCGATGCGCCGTCGTCTCCGAGTTTTCCCCAGGTTCCTCTGATTTTCAGGTTTGTCAGGTCAGGAACAAGGTTCTTGATAAATCCTTCTTCCGAAAGGCGGTATGCCAGCAATACGCTTGGGAAAAAGCCCCATTGCTTGCCTTTCGGGAATTTGGAAGAACCGTCGTACCGGAACGAAAACTCTGCCATATATTTACCGGCGTAATCATAATTCAACCGGCCTACCAGCGCTCTGGAAGCATTTTCGTTCAACCCGCTGCCGGTGCCTTCCTGATTTTCGGCATTCCCGGCAAAGAGATAGGGAATGGGTATTTCAAAATAACGCATGGCTCTGAAATCATATCCTTGATTGTAACTTTCTTCATACAGGAGCAAGGCATTTATATAATGTATATCAATAAATGTGTTGTTGTAGTTTAGTTTTGCATTCCACAAAGTAGTGTAACTGTTCGAATAGGAACGGGTAAGATTTGTCTTGCTGTTTCTCAGCCAGCCTCCTTCATATTTATCGGTTACGGCATTGTAGCGATATTCGTTGTATTCCCGCTTGAAATTTGAATTGTCGTTATACGTTTTGTCGTAACTGAACATTACGCCAGCCGTTAATCCTTTGAGAAACGGAACGGTGTAATCCAGGTTCAAATTGGTCTGAAGCAGATTCTTTTTATCCTGAACATTGCCGGCAAGTTCGGGGTGAATGACTGCTGCGGGATTAAATTCCACGTCCGGATGATAAAAATAAGGCTCCGTATTGTTGGCATACACCGGATCGGTGGGACGCGAACGCCACAGCATCTTGAATACTTCCCAACTGCTCATGTTCTGGCGGTTTGTTTCGTCCATCATCAGATTGATTTTTACACCGGCGCGTAAATCTTTCGTAATCTGCGCATTCAGGTTTGACCGGAGATTATAGCGATTGTAATTTGCCGAATTGGTAACAAAGAAACTGCCCTGATCCACATAGCCGAGATTGACGTAGTAGTCAACCTTTTCAGTACCGCCACTGATAGAAATATTGTGTTGCTGCTGAGGCGCTGTATTTTTCAAAATTGCGCCGTACCAATCGGTATCAGACATTTCTCCATTCCTCAACTGTTCGAAATAGATATCGTCGTAAGTCAATACCGGCGTACTTGTATTGCGCATCGTTGTTTCATTGTACAAAATTGCGCGGTCCCAGGAATTCAGGGGTTTCAGCATTTCGGCAGGCGTTTGAATCCCGTAATACATGGAGTATTCGATTTTAGACTTTCCTTTTTCCCCTTTCTTCGTGGTAATCAGCACAACGCCGTTTGCCGCCCGTACACCGTAAATGGCTGCCGAAGCGTCTTTCAAAATAGAAACGCTTTCAATATCGTTGGGATCCATGCGCGGCAAGTCACCACGCGGCACGCCGTCAACTACCAGCAAGGGACTTCCCATGCCGCGGATATCGAACTGGTTGGTAAACTGCCCCGGTTCGGACGTTTTCTGGACCACGCGCAAGCCCGGAAGCTTACCGGTCATCATGTTCTGCACGTTTGCACTTTTGGTTGTAATCAACTGCTCATTGTTTACGGCCACAACAGAGCCGGTCAGCGTCGCCTTTTTCTGCGTACCGTAACCGACAACGACTACTTCGTCCAGATTGGTCTGGTCTTCTTCCAAAACAAATTGGAAATTTGTTTCATTTCCGATTGTCTTTTTTTGTCCGGAAAAACCGATGTACGAAACCGTCAAGGTTGCATTCGCCGGTAAATTGGCGGGCAGGTTCAATGAAAACTTTCCGTCAGCGTCTGTGGCTATACCCAGATTCGTACCGGATACGCTTACAGAAGCGCCAATTACCGGTTCACCGCTTTTTTCGAAAACAGTTCCTCTAATGTTTTTGCTTGTCTGTGCATTCATCAGGATAGATGTCGAGCAAATGAACAAAAACAATAGTGTTCGCATTAACATTTTTTTGCTCAAAAAGAAAGTTGCGTGTTTCTCTTTGTGTTTTTCTAAATATTCCTTCATAAACATAAATAAATAATTTAATGTGGTTTATTATCCGGCACAAAATTAGCGGCATCCATTTAATGAATGCGTTAATACCGGGATTAATATTTTGATTAATGAGGATTAATTTTTAGGGAAAATTAAAATTCCGGTTAAATAAATGAAATTCTGAGTATGGAGCATCTTGATGAGTTCTAAAATAGTGTTAAACTTATAACACTATTTTAGAACTTGTCATAGGATAGTCGTGATTTCAAATATCATCACCGTACAAAGTGATTTCACCCAGGTTGATACAGTTTGTATTCTGCCAGTTCGGATATTTTATGACCAGCCGGAGATACCGTACTTTTTTTCCTGCATCGTTCAGGTTAAAATCGGAACCGCCCGACCAAAGCGCTTTATCGGCATCGTTACTTGAATTAAAGTTAGAACCCGAAGGCTTTCCAATTTCAAAATCACCCAGTTTCACCCAATCCTGTTGCCAGTTATGGATACCCGGTTCCGGGTTGGGAGTTACATAATTCCGGCTATTAGCCGCAGCCTGGGTTACTTTATCGACGTACAGCGGATCGCCGGAAGAAAGATAATTTCCGGGGTCTTTTTGCACAACGTATGTTGTCCGGTAATAATTTTCAAAATCATCCTTGGTCGGAAAGTCTTCCAATTCTTTAGGAGCATCGGTAGCCCACAGTTCAAAGAAGCGGGGACTATGCCCGGTGAAAGCGCCGTTGTCTGTCCGGCACCAGATATGCAATCTGCTGAGTAAAGCCGGAACGCCGATGTCGAAAGTGAAATGATGCGGAAACTTGAACCGGGCGGTAGCATTACCGGATTGGTCTTCGGTATGGAGGATGGTCGAGCCGTTGGTATTGTTGGCAGAACCTCCGTCCCAGATTTTTGCCAGGCTGCGTTGGCCTACGCCGAAATCGGTAATGGGCTTGAGATAGTCCTGGTCGCCGCCGCCCGGATGAGGCGTCGTGTTGTCACCCGGCTTAAATGCTGCCACAAATCGGGATTTCGCTATTTCCCTTTCAAATTTCGGCATGGTAAACTTCCGTTTTATAGATTCAAAAGTTTCGAGGCCGTTTTCCGGCAGGTGAACCGTGTAAATATCAACTTCATTGCCGGTTTCCAAGCCATGCAGCAGGGTTACTTCCTCGTCGTTCCCGACTTCAATTTTCATTTCATTCCCATCGGTATCGTTGTATTGCACTACCGAATACAAAAGAGAGGCCGCCGTTGCCGATACGGCTTCCCAAGTGATTTGCATATCACCGGTTACTAATTTAGACAATGATTTGATACCCCGGTTACGCAGGTTTTCCACATAAATATCCCCCAGTACGCTACCGGAGATTTCGATCGATTTGGAAATATTCCCGCTATTGTCCTGCATTTCAAATTCAAAGACATATTCGCCTTCGGCAATGTCAGAGATCAGGGCTGACAGCCACATCGGACCTTCATTTGTTCTTGTAACGGGGACGGTTACGTTGTTTTCGCGCTTATTCCAGTAAATTACCGCTTTTGAAATGCGGGGATCCGCGTTGATTATCCAGTCGAATCCTATTTTGTTTAATCCCGGATGTACTTTTATCGAATCGGCAGCGCCGATATAGATGGTTTCGCCGCGGTTCAGGTATCCTTCATGCAAACTATTCATATTTTCGCACGAGAAAACGAAAATCAACAGGCACACCTGAATAATTATCATGATTGTTTTGATTCCCGTTGCAAGGGAATTTTTAAAATTTATTCGTTTCATGTTTCAAATTTATTAAATAAAAACATTCTATCTGTCATCTCCGTAAACCGACAATTCAGCCATGTGCATAGCCGGCGTGTGCGCCCACGTATCATGAACTTCAAACCGGATATATCGCATTTTGGGAACATCCTGCCGGAAATCGAAGTCAAAGCCTGCATTGTGGGCGGCCAGGTCTTCGGGCGTATTGGTTCCCGGAGGCATGCCGGATGGTTTAACCACCTCGCATTTGGCTAACAATACCCAGTCTTTTTTCCATTCATTGGAGCCAAAATAGGCCGCATTGTCTCTTGGGTATTCCAAATGGTCTGTTCCCCATACGTCAAACAGCCTCAGGTTATGTTGTGCAAAAGGGTAAATCTCCCCGCGCTCGAAAATGATCACATGGGTCAGTTGCGCCTTTACGCCGAGGTCGATAGAGAAATGCTGGGGAATCGTATAGCCGGCGGCGGCGTCCGTATGCCATCCGTGGTACTTGTCGGGATCATCCAGAACACCGTCCCAGATTTTTTCTATGGGGCGATTATCGTTCACCGAAGTATTATCTCCCGAAAGCGCCGGACTACTGAATTTCGATTTATCAAGCATTATTTCATAATACGGTTCTACTTCAATCTTAAAAGTATCCGAAATATTTTCATATTTATCGGTAATACTAAGCGCGAAAAGGCGTTTCCGGGTATCAAATCCCCTGAGTCTTTTGGAACCTGTAGGCAGGGAAGAAAATATCATGTCCTTGAGTTGCATTTCTCCGTTATCGTCAACAGCCAGGATGGAAATACCCATCATCGTTTTGGACGGATTTTCCCAGTTTATGAACACGCCGCCGAAGGTCGGTTCTACACTGAATGAATTGAAGACGGCTTTCATAGGCGGATCTAAAGGAAGAAATTTTTGAATGAACGGTTGTGAAATGTTTTCGCTGTGATCTACAACGTAAAGTTTGAGTTCGATTTCTTCCGGGTCGCCTATTCCGTCCACTTCCATATAATTCTTGTAAACGGAAGAACGTACTACCCTGAGTTTACCATTATACGTAAATTCGCATTTCACATAAGATATATCATCTTCATTGGGAAGGGTATAGGTAATGTAGGCGCCTCCGTTGGTCGGAGTGATTACGACATTTTTCAAGGAAGACGGGGACGTATTATCTGTTGGAGTTTGTCCCACAGGAAGCTCTGAACAAGCCAGAACTCCCAGAAACAACAGCAGAAGCGTTATCTTCGCGTAAAAACTATGTCTGAGATTAAAAAATACTTTTTTCATTATTGTGAATTTTTAATAATAAATTTAATGTTATTATATTACCATCCGGGATTTTGCACCAAATTGCTGTTAGCTACAATCGTACTGCTGCGCAAAGGCCAGAGATAGTCTTTGTAAGTGAATTTCCGGTTACTGAAATAAACTCTTGTAAGATAATAATCTTCGAGTTTTTGACCTTGGAAGTCCCAACCGCGCACCGGTTCGTTGAGGTATTTTTCGGCGTCGCGCCATCTGCGCAAGTCGAAAGGACGCTGTCCCTCAAAGGAGAGTTCAATCAGGCGTTCACGCTTGATAATTTCACGCATCCCTTCTTTGGTCAAGGGTTTTGCCGGGTCTTTTGCATATTTCCAGGATTCAACCACGCCATGCAATCCTGCCCGGAACCGGATGCTGTCCACCCAACTGTAAACTTCATTATCGGGAGCGTTTTTTGTTTCGTTCAGCGCTTCGGCATACAGCAGGTATAAATCTGCCAGGCGTATGATCGGCATGGCGAAACGATAGGGAGTAGGTGTCTGAGTATTTGTCGGAATCCTGAAACTGACCAGTTTTTTAAGGAAATAGCCTGTCGAAGGGTGGCAATCCTGAAATACCAGACCGTGTATATCCCCTGAGCGGTTTTTGATAACCAGTTGAGTTCCGTTGTCCGGATTTGCCAGCAGTTCATAAATACCCCGGTCGAAGCAAAGGTGCGCATAGAATCGCGGTTCCCTGTAATAATTCAGCTTGGCGGTTGTTTCTCCTGCCCCGATATAATGGTAATGCCAGGCATAGGAAGAAGGTTCCGTATCAGGGTCTTCTTCATTCGGATTGGTTTCAGGAACGGTGTTCGTGAGGGTTTCATAGCGGCGCTCATAATCCCAATACGGATCTTCATCAATGGGAATTCCGTTCCGGGTATAATAGGTTTCCGCCATTTTCAGTGTCGCGCTTAACTCAGCTGTGCCGGCGTAGGAGGTATATATTTTCGGCGTACACCAATTCTGGAATTGAGCGTTACCGTTCGTACAGTGCCATACTACTTCCTTGTTGGTGGTAAACCTTTCGGTAACGCATCCTCTGAGCGTATATTTCAAAGCGGTAGTATCGGACATGACGTCGTATCCGACCGGATATATGAACAAGCGGTGCCCGGCAAGGTGAGACGCATCGATGGCCTCTTTCACGGCTTTTGTCGCTCTTTCCCAACGCTCCTGAATGGCATCGGCGCTGTTATTGTTTGAAATCAATTGCACGTCTCTTTTATCCTTGAAATCCTGATAAAAGACATAAGATCCGTTAAATAAAGGGCTTGCTCCCCATATCAAAGCCCGCGCCTTAACCGACAACGCTATGGCTTGCGTAATCCGGCCTGTTTCGGTAGTTATTTCCGTGATTGAGGGAGGAAGATCCGGCACAGCTTCGTCTATCAGGTTTGCAATATAATCAATCACGTTGTCCACCGGTTCGCGGAATACGCGCACCTGTTCGGGCGGAGCGCTTACATCGATATTCTGATCCACGATAGGAATAGGCCCGTAAAGTGACATCAGGAAGAAATGGAAATAAGCTTTCAGAACTTTTATTTCGGCTTTCCATCTTACCTTTTCATTGATTGTTATATCCGGCACATTATCAATGTTTTCCAGAAAGATATTACAATCGCGGATACCGATCCACATTCTTTTGCCGCCACCGGCTCCATCCCAGTAATTCAGGTAAGGATCGGTAATATTCTGCTGGCCCTGAGCCAGGCGTGCGCCGCTGTTGCCTTTCATATTATTATCTACGTCAAACCATATTTCATCGCCGCCGGCAATGAATCCCGGATAGTCGAACGCTGAAGCCATATTCGGCAAATAGTTGTAACATCCGTAAAAAAACTTTTCCGAATTGATCCGGTTCGAAAATGCCGTTTCCAAAGTGGCGGTACCGTCCGGTACTACATTCAAATAATCCGAGCACCTGCAAAAGAGCAAAATAACGGAAATCGGGAATATATATTTTAAGTATTTCATATTATACATTGTTATTTAAAATTCAATATTAACGCCAAAATTTATTACCCTTTGAAGCGGATATGACAAACCGTTATCCCCCATTTCGGGATCCCACATCTTGAATGCGGAAATAACGGCGAGGTTATTACCCGAAACGTAGAAGCGCACATTAGAAAATTTGATCCGATGGACTAATTTATGGGGCAAAGAATATCCGATTTCGGCCGTTTTCAGCCGGAGGAAAGAACCGTCGCGCATAAACCAGGTGCTTGCAACCTGATTGTTGGCGATCGGCGTTTCCGACAATCTGGGCCACAGTGCATAAATATTCCGGTCTTCTTCCGTCCAGTGACTGTCGGCATAATATTTCAACATGGCCCTGTTGGTATTGAAAGCGGAGAGAGATTCACGGGTATCCTTTAAAAAAGGAGCGGTAGTAGCAGGGTTAATCCAGAAAGAAGAACGGGCGGAACCCTGCAGGAAAATCGAAATATCAAAGTTTTTGTAACCGCCGGAAATACCGAAGCCGTAAATAATTTCCGGTGTGGTAGGGAATCCGATGGGTACCTGGTCATTCTGGTCTATCCGCA
>BNTV01000125.1 GCA_025996865.1 Bacteroidia bacterium | reverse complement strand
GGGTTTGAAGTCATCGAAGTCGGCGGTAAACATGTGCACGGATGTATCGGATGTGGCAAATGCGCTGAAAATCAAAATGAAAAGTGCAATTTCACAAACGATATTGTAAACGAAGCCGTTGTCAGGATGAAAGAAGCCGACGGCATCGTTATCGGCTCGCCGGTTTATTATTCGGGTATTGCGGGAACGATGAAATGTTTCCTCGACCGAACGTTTTTTATCGCAGCCGTCAACGGCAACCTGTTTCGTCATAAGGTAGGCGCATCGGTAGTCGCGGTCAGGCGAACCGGCGGCAGCATGACTTTCAACGGTTTGAATCATTACCTATCCATTTCGGAAATGCTTGTGCCCTCGTCCAACTATTGGAATGTGATTCATGGACTTGAGCCGGGTGACGCTGCACAGGATGCCGAAGGCGTACAAATCATGCAGACGCTGGGAAAAAATATGGCGTGGATGCTCAAAATGCGGGAAGTATCGAAGAATATGGAGCCGGCGGAAAGTGAAAAAATATTTACCAATTTTATTCGGTAGCGTACAGAAAAAATGCGGCAGCTGTAACCGCCGCTGCAGAAGCATCGCGGGGTTCGTTTTGGATATGCTAAAATAACTTTTAATCCATAAACCGGATAAAATCATTTTTTTATTTGCATAATTTATCTGTAAACAATATCCCTCTCGTATGGTCGTATTCATGCTGGAAAATAACAGCCGTAAACGTATTCTGCCTGCTGTAACCTTCCAAACGTTCACGAATTTTATCCCCTTTTTCATTTTGGTATTCCACGTCAATCCATGTATAGCGTACCGAATTTCCACTTCTGTCGGGAATGGATAAACAACCGTCCCTTTCAAAACAGACAGTCGTATCCGGATGATGAACAATTTTCGGATTGACAGCTACATGAATCGGCTTGTCCGGTAAATCCAACCGCATGAACAGGAAAATATTTTTGGAAAGACCAACTTGTGAAGCTGCAATGCCCACGCCGTTTTCCACCTCAAGCGTTTTTTTCAAACGGGCAACCAATAATTGAAATGTTGAGTCACCGGCAAAATTTTTAAAATTGGCACAAGGTTTCCGAAGCAATACAGAATCCGGTTTTTCAGTAACTTGAAGTATTCGAAAGGGTGTTTCCGCTGTGCCGGATGTAATTAACAATCTGTCCGCCTCGGCAAATGGTTGTACGGTTTTACAGGAAATGAATAAAAGAATCATTCCCGCAATCATCAAATTTGTTTTTGCAAATTTCATCCCTGTTTTCTGTTTCAATTAGATGCCAAAATTAATCAAAATATAAATACACTCGTTCTTTTTAAAAAATATATTTATGGGATTTTTTGATTTTTTAAAAATGTGATTCATTGATAATTTTTATACCGCACCAATGCTTCAAAATAATAATAATCTGCATAATTAATAGATACATCTACCTCCGATTTGTTCGGCCAATGTCCTGTCGAATGGAGCAGGAATGAAGGTTTCGATTCCCTGCTTTGGTATTTACCGGAAGATAATTCAAGCAACATGTTTGTAGCGGCTTGCTTATATTCGCCGGCTTTTTCCCTGTTGTCTTCCAATTGACTTAATTCCAGTAATGCGGAAGCTGTAACCGCCGCCGCAGAAGCATCGCGGGGTTCGTTTGGAATATTCGGCGCATCAAAATCCCAATAGGGAACAAATTCGTTTTCAGGCAATCGAGAAAGGTAAAGGTCTGTTACTTTTTCGGCAAAACGGAGAAAACGTTTATCTTGTGTTTCACGATACACCATCGTATAGCCGTATATCGCCCAAGCCTGTCCCCTTGCCCACAATGTGCTGTCTCCATAACCCTGATGGGTGACTCCCTTGATAAAATGTCCGTCTAATGTATCGTATATGGCAACATGGTAGCAACCTCCGTCTTCGCGGAAATGATATTTCATCGTTATTTCGGCATGTTTGGTCGCCACGTCGTACAGGTTTTTATTTCCGCCGTTTTTTGAAGCCCAGTAAAGCATTTCCAGATTGATCATATTGTCGATAATTGTGTTGTGGCCGCCATACAGGTTGATGTTTCGCGGCCACGAAAGAATGGTCCCTGCTTTCGGATTAAAAAGCGTAGCCAAAGTATCTGCGGCATTCAGGATAATTTGCCTGTACTTTTCATTGCCGGTCAGGCGGTAGGCATTGCCATAGCTGCAAAATAGCTGGAAACCCAGGTCATGGTCGTTAGCAGACAATTTCGTCAATGGTTCGAGCAGATCTGTATAATAGGTTGCTACCTCCGCATCACTTGCATTTTGTGTGTTTTCATAGTTATACCACAAAATTCCCGGCCAGAAACCGACTGTCCAATCGTCTATTGTTATAGGTATAAGATTCCAATGGGTAAGGCTGTCCGATATGTTCCTGGGCATCATTTTTTTGCCTTCTATTTCCTTAAGGGTTCTGTGAATCTGATTATTACAATAGTCTAATTCTTTATTAACGGCTAATGTTTGTTGTTCATTTCTATGTGAACAAGACAAAAAACACACTGGTAGCAGCAAAATGGACAGTAAATGAATCGCTTTCATAATTATTTTTAAAGTATTATTTTTTGATAGATTGTTTTATCTTTTTTAATTATCTTCCCTTTATTTGTTTTTATCTCTACCGGCATGTCGCAGGTGAAATAGTATGCTCCATTTTTATATGCAAGCACTGCATTCGTTTTTTGAGTTGCTTTAATAGTGAAGCCTTTGCCTTGAATGAGTTTTCCATTGCCTAAAAACAAGGTAAAATCTTTTCCGTTTTCACTTATCAAGGCGTAAGTGGCATTAGCCGATTTATGATTGTAAGATACTTGTTCCTCTTTTACAGAAGAAAATATATAATCCAATCTTCCGGATTTACTCTTTACGACCAACCCCACAAAATCGGGAGAAGCATTATTAACCGTAAATGACTGTATGGATTCTATGGACTTGCCTTCTTTTTCGGTAACCGGTTCAAAGACGGAAACAAATGGATGGTTCCATGCTTCACCATGTTGACGGGCAGCTATCGTCAGACAGGGTTCTTTCGACACATCGTAAGGCAATCCGTGGTTATTGCGGAAGGCTTTGCAGGGAGGCGCTTTGATTGAAAAGATTTCCCGTCCTTCATAACCTTTCATCCAGAGGTTCATATAAACGTTATTCCCATCCGGAAAACTCATTTTCCAAACGGCCTGACAGTCTTTGTCTGTTTTAACGGATTGCTTGTCCCACATATAGTCCAAGGCAAAAAGATGTCCGCCGGCAAAAGCCATTTCTTCGCTTGGCTGTAGATTCAGATTTTCATCTTTTACATTTTGGATGAACAGTTCCTGCCCCAGATTGTGATAAAAATAATCATGGAACTTATCTCCTTTGAGTTGTTTTTTGGAACGGAAAATATCTATGTAATAACCGGTTGTTGTTCCTGTACTTACAATACTTAATAACCGGTTCTGGTCACTGCGGCTTTCCGGTTCCGGAAAATAAACTTCCGAATAAGTTATATCCGGATAATAGCCTTCTTTCTGTCCGGATTGCGGATAATTACCCAATAAATCAAACGGATGGTTGCTCAACATTTCCGGATATTTGGAAATGCCGTCCACCATGACCGTATTGTGCGCCGGAAATTGGGAATAGTATTCCAAATATGGTTTTTCGAAATACGTGGAACCGATACCCGATTCGGCGCCCAACACATATCCTTTTCCGTACAACTCCATAGCAATGCCATTGCTGTGCGCATGATTGCCAAATGAGGCATATTGAGAGATCATCAGTCCGTTTTGGGCATTTTCGTATTTGTTTCGTTGAACAAACCAGCTGACATTCGGAGCATAGAATGTCTGAGTTATATAATCTTTCAGTTCGCTTTCTTTGGATGTCAGGCTTTTATACATCTTTGTAAAATATTCCTCGTCTTCTTTATCTCCGTATTTTTGGGTGATTTGTATCATATCGCTAATCGCTTCGGTATTCAGGCTTCCGTAATAAGAATCGCCGAATGCCGTCGTTTGATTATTTGGGAAAAGGTATTGGGGCAAAACCCGGACGGCCTTTTTTATGACCGGCATATAGGGTAAAAGATTCTGGTTGAAAGTATTGTCATAATCGCGAATAAAGCTTGTCAAATCTTTAGTAACTCCCATCGCATAGCCCGGACATTCGTTCCAGATGCCGGTATGGGGATCGTACCCGTATTGCAGGAATTTGGTTAACGACCACTGGCGGGCGGATGTTTTGTTCAGGATATAGTCGATATAATATTCGCGTCCTTTCCCATCCGGATAGGTTTTGTTATCTTCCAGTACCATAGCGACTTTTAAGATGAATTTTGCCTGATGGAGATTCCAGTTATTTTGTGGTACGCCATTCTTTATTGTAAGGTCAATCCATTTTTTGAAAGTTACAGCGTATAAAGCAATTTTATCATTATGATTTTTATGAATATAAGGATATAAAAAGTCGTAAAGATAAGCCAGTTCGTTAAGGATACGCTCCTGAATAACTTCGAAAGTAGATAATCCGGCGAGTGTTTGGGCATGCCCGTGTCCCAAATCAACCGGTTCATTGCGGTAATACATGCCCGTCATGTAAGTATCAAACAGGTCGAAAGCAAATTTTGCGTACTTTTCATCGCTTGTTGACCAATAGATAAATGCAGCGTCTTTGCCCAAACGTATGATTTCCTCATTTACACTTTCGATATTGGAAGCGGACACATTGGCTTGCTCAACCCATTCCAGCGGATTATCCTTTTTGGCTGTATTTTGAAAGTAAACGCCTTTTGTATCATCCATATAGGGAATGATGTCTTCGATTTTCGGCCGTTTAAAAGATGATGATACGCCGCGTGTACTTCCGAAACGGACGGTAGGAACAGGCGCTTCGCCATCGGCGTGAGAATAAACGCCACCATTGATATAGACATGGGTCGCTTTGCTTTTCCAGTACATCATCAGACGAGACAGCATCCAATCGGGTTGTATCTGCGTTTTTTCAATATAGGGATTGATGCGTTTTGAAATGCCTTGCATCACCTCTTTTGCCCAAGTTTCATTTTCGATTTGCTTCTGTAAAACTGCTTTATCCTGCGCTTTTGCCAGTAAACGAGGATGAGCTTGCGGTAGATTTTCCGGTAGTGGAATATTCTGACTATAAACGAGATTACATATAAAAAATGCAATCAGTAAAGCAAGTATCTTTTTCTTATAAGTTTTCATAACTACTTTTCCGTTATCCATATTGCTTGCACCACAGGCTGCCCTGTGTAATTGACCGAGTAATAAATCCGGTTGCCTTTGTCATATATTTTCATTTGAAAATTGTTTATTGTTTCTTTATTGTTTTTATCCTGATAACGGTAAATGAATACGCCGGGATTTCGATTTCGGAAATATCCGACAGACTTACCGTACTTTGTAGCGGTCTTGCATTTTTGTCATCCGGCGTTCCTGTCAAAACAGTTTTAATAACCTCGTTGCCGGTGATATGGAGCGACCGAATATCCAACTTGGTTTTCACCTCAATCGGCAACAGATTTACCAGTTTAATGATAACATCCTTGGTTTTACTGTCGCGAACGACTGAACAAACGATTCGTTTCTTTACAGATTCTTGATTATTGTTGAGTTGAATATTGCCGGGTAAATATTCATCGCCGGCGTTTTCTCCATAAAGTTTTTGCACAAAATAACCCACAGTCGGTTTTATTTCGGTATTGTTGAAATAAATCAAATCGGGATTCCATTGCGTGTGACCTTCTTTGGCAAGCAGCGGGGCATACGAAGCCATACTTACCACATCGCCGTTCCGTTCCAAAGTAGTCAAATGAAGCGCTTCGGCGAGAGCCGTTTCTATATTGGATGGGCGTCCGGGCAAGTGCGCGGCATATTCTCCCAGATAAACTTTGGCGGTGGAGCGGTTGTACGAATCGTAATAATCCTGATTGTGAATAAACCATCCGGGCGATTCGTAGTAATGTTCATCGACCTTCGGAACACCGAGTTTATTCACCAGATTCCAACCGGCTGTGTAATCCGTACTGCCTCTGTGAAAAGGACCTGCCGTGCCAACAACAATGATTTCCGGGTGTTTTTCTTTGATGGCGTTGTAAATCATCATAAAGCGTTCTTCAAAAACATCCGAGATAAGGTCTTCGTTTCCTACTCCCAAGTATTTTAGATTAAATGGTTTCGGATGTCCTGCCTCGGCTCTTTTCTTTCCCCAAGTCGTTTTTGCATCGCCATTCGCCCACTCAATCAAATCCAGCACCGATTGTATGTATGCACCCATTTCCTCCATCGGAATACCGCCTTGTTGCCCACCCATCGGATGACCGTGATGCGCGGAGTTTTGGCAAGGAACTCCAGCCGCAACCACCGGAAGCGGTTCGGCGCCTATATCTTCGCAAAACTGAAAATATTCAAAATAACCCAAACCGGCTGTTTGATGATAGCCCCAAATGTTACGTTGCGGAACACGCGCTTCCAATGCACCGATGGTATTTTCCCAACGGTAGATATTTTCGATGCCATCGCCATGCGCCACACAGCCGCCCGGAAATCGCACAAATTTCGGTTGCATATCTGCAATGATTTGCGCCAAATCGGCACGCAATCCATTTTTGCGGTTTTTGAACGTCTTTTGAGGGAACAGGGAAACTAAATCAATTGAAAGTTGAGAATTGAGAGTTGAGAGTTGAAGGCGGGCATTTGAAACTGTTTTATTGGCAATTAAAATTGATTCGTATTTCTTCCAATGAGCAGAATTAATCGTTAATTCGGTTTTTCCTAATTCATTATTTTGGTTATCAATTAATTGAATGAGTAACTTTCCCTTCTTTCCTTTGGCAAACACCGAAAAATCGTATTTTTCACCTGCCTTAACGGGTATGCCGTCAAAACCGTCATTAATCAGTTTGTCGCCCGCTTTTAATACAATATAGTGCGGATTGTTGGGGTGAATGGGATTGAGGGTGTCTATTGTCCCTTCGGTGTGCCACGCTGTTGTTGCATTCCAATTTTTATTATCTTCCGGTGTATATTCAAAATCGCGATTTTGTATGAGTTCGGCATACAAACCGCCATCGGCAGCGTAATTAATATCTTCAAAGAAAATGCCAATCAATTTATCGCTTATTTTTTTACTTTTGGCATTATCTACAGTTATAACGGCCTCTACCGGTTTGAGGGAAGCAAAACGTTCGGGGTCGCTTCGGGTGGTTTCCGCCCACAACAAGTTATTATATGAGACCCGTTTGTGTTCATTTATCAAATTATCAATCGTTGTCCATGCCACTTTATGAGCCGTTCCTTTTCTCGGTTGATTGAGTATCACGGCTGTTTGCAGTTGGTTGAGATAAGTTACAGGCGCTATCTTATAAGACTGACTTTGCCAAACAATCAGGTCTTTGGATGCGGTATGAGCCAATACGCCATCGCGGTCATTGACGCTCCAGATGCAATGCCACAAGCCATCGGCAGCGAGAGACAAAAAAGGCGTGTGCATCTTCTTTTCACTGCCCCATCGTCCGTAATCGCAACTAAGAAACTTGTGTTCGGAACCAATGGAATGCCAATCTTCTTGGTCAATACTCCATGCAAAACTCAAACCGTTATTTACTTCGTAAGCAAATACATAAGCCGAATCGGGTTCGTTTGCAAATAGTGGTTGAAACAGCATTGATAATACTACGTTTAAGACAATAATTATTTTTTTCATATATTACTGATTATGTAGAAATTACTACTCTATTCTTGCGTTTTTTTCTTTTTCGTCCGACCAATTTTGCAAACGTTGATATTCCTCTAATAAGGTCGTGAAAATGCACGCCGTCGCGGCTTAATGCAAATGCCGTAAATTCGCCTCTTCCGCTCATGTGACAGTAGAGGTAGCCGTAATCTGCTTTATTTTGTGCAAATACGCCAGTCGCTGAAAATAAGATAATTAATATTGTAAAAGCCTTTTTCATTTCTTATAAAATTGTAAGATGAATAACGCATCCGCCTTTTTCTTTCAAACTGAATGACAAAACGGTAGTGTTGTCCACAGGCCGGTTGGTGATTTTGACCCGGGTGGAGGTTTGCATTTTGTCATCATCCGTATAGATACGGGCTACATATTTCTTTCCTGAATCAAGAAAACGCAAAGGAATGGATACTTGTTGTGCTTCATTGTTTCCGATTGTACCGACAAACCAGTCGCTATTACTGCGGCGGGCAATGGTTACATATTCGCCAGGCCGGTCGTGAATTACTCGGGTTTCGTCCCATGTAACGGGTACTTTATCAAAAAATTCCAGTTCGGGTGTTTCTTCAATCCGTGCAGGCGTGTCGTACCAGTATAAAGTCTGCAAAGGACTGTAAAAAATAACCGGCAAAGCCAACTGGTGTGCGTGTGTGTTTTTAATACGCGGGTCGAAATAACATATCGTATAATCAGCCGCACCGGCAATCATTCGGGTGAAAGGCAGTAAAGTATTGCTCGTAGCGTCGGGAAATTCTTCATTGCCGCGGATACCTTCCTGTGTCAGCAAATTCGGATAAGTACGACTGAATCCTGTCGGGCGGTATTCATCGTGTATGTTAACCATCAGGTTATTATCAGCGGCTTTCTTCACCAAGTCGTGTACCCAAGTCGCCCAGCCTTGTGTTTTGAACTGTACAAAACCGAATTTCACGCCGGCAATTCCCCATTGTTTGTAAAGCGGAAAAATACGGTCGGCCTGATATTGCAAAGCATGTTGGTTGACGTATAGCCACACGCCGATTCCCTTGGATTTTCCATAATCGACCACTTCCTTCATATCCAAATCCGGAACTGCTACTTTTCCTGCATCCGAACGAAAATCATACGAAGGACCATACCATTTCCAATCGAATAAAATATATTGCATATTATGTTTGGCACAAAAGTCGATACAAGCTTTGGCATTTAGTGTTGTAAGCGTGGTCTCACGCATAATTTTGCCCGGTCGTATCCAACGGGTGTCGGTAATCCGGTTTTCTCCATTCAGATTCAGAAGTATGAAATTGTTTTCAAGCAATTTGCCTGATTTATCGGCGACCATTACAACCCGCCACGGCGTACCGAAAGGCGTCACCATGTCCGAAATGTCGTAAAGAGATAGCTGTACGGTATTTTTCTTCGTTGCCGACAGTTTGAAGTCGATTTTGGGAAATTCGGTTTGTCCGGCTTCTGTGAGGCAGGCATAAAGATTGTCGTTCAGTTTCAACGTTAAGGGACGTTCGCAATTATCTTCCCAATCTTTCAACGGTTTTTCGTAATAGGGAGCTTGCGCCCATTGCGCCCACCAGGCGGTTGTTCCTTCCGGTAATGTAAATTCGGTATTTTCGGCGGTGACTTTATGATAAATGGCTTCGGGGTGCATCGGGAAATAATAGCGGAAAGCAATGCCTTCGTTGTATGCCCGCACTTCGAGGTTCATCCGGTAACCGGATTTGTCGTTCCGGGAAAAATAAATCGTTGCAGCGTTGTAACGATCGTTAATGACGGAACGTTCACCATACAACGGTTTCCATGTCTCGTTTACCGAACTGTTTTTTACACTGTCGAACATCATCACATCGTTCCAGTTCGCAGGCTGTTTCCAGAACTTGGCCAATGCCCGTTCCCAAACATGATTATCCAATTGGATATCTAATTTGGATTCCAATATAACCGGCTGATTATTGTAATGAATGGAATAATACATTGTCATGGTTCCATCTGTATTTTTCTTTTGATGAAAGACGAAAACCTGTTTTCCATCCGGCGAAGCCACAGTGGCTTCCGTATTTTTCAGGATTGTCTGCGCAGAAACGTTTGTTGTAAATAGAGTTACTAATAAAAAAATGATTGCGGGTTTCATGATTTCAATATTATTTGGATAAGATATAAAAGCTGCGTTCAACCGGTTCCGCCGTTTGTACTTTTCCTTTAATGCCGTATTGCCAGGCAACTACGGAAACTTTCACGGGGAATTTGGCTTTAGGCGGGATGGATGTAAATATGAGTTTATTTTCTTTTATTTCCGCCGGACCTTCTTTAACGTAATAATTTACAGGTAATTCGCTGTCTGCTACTGCGCGTAAAACAGGAGCAGCGGCGCCTGCCTTCACGTTTTCCAAGCCCGGAAAAAGAATAAATTGTTGTTTGCCTTCCGTATTCCGGTAAGGTATTTGTATAACTAATTGTTGTACGCTACTGTTGTATTGTTTATCTCCTTGATTCTCTGCCACCAGCCAAATCTCTCCGGTTCGCCGGGTGTTGTGCATACCCATCCGGTAGAAATTCACATGGAAAGTAGTGTCGTTTATTTTTTTCACCGGTCCGCAGATGCGTTTGATATACAAGGGTGTTTGGGCATGTTTATCCGAAAAGGTCGTTCGTAATGTATCTGTGAATGCCGCTTTTACGTGGAATGTCAATCCATCGGCTTCCGGATGAAAGGCGCCCTTGATTCTTGCATGCAAATTGGGATCAAATGTTAAAAGCCGGTTGTCTTGAACAAAACCGATGTATTGTTCTTTTTTCCCGCGGTGAGCGGCGTAGCGTTTCTCCGTTTCGGTTGCCGTTTCTTCGTCGAAATACCAGAAGGCGTCATGCGGATCGCCTTTATACTGCCCATACGGGGCAGGATTCGGTCTTTTTGTTTGGTTTGGATGCCAGCGTTCGGCCATCCAGCCTTGCGCAGGATTTACGGAAATAAGTTCGGCGGGACGATCCACCGGCATTTCTTTCGGCAAACGATATGTTGCCGCTTTTTTCAGGAACAATAAGATGTAAGAAACGAGTTTGTCGGAAACATCAAAATGTCCTTGTCCGGCATCGCAATAGAAAGACACACAACTTTTCGGATACATCATTCGGAAAGCCAGCGCCGGTGTCACGCGGTCTTCCCACCATTCGTATTCGCCTTCCATCATCAATCCGGGGATACCGTCGATATTGCGTGTGCGTCCCCATTCCAGGTTTTCTCCGCCATAACCCGTCAGATTCGTGCGGGGTGCATCGCCGTGCAGGGATAAAATAGCCAATGTCCTTTCGGGATTCCATGCGGCAAAGTTCCACGGATAGGTGGCATGGGCAGAATGTCCTGCGGGAATGATGGGGGCGTATTTCAATTCCGTGTAACCGCTTTGTTCGGCAAGACTATTCATCATGCGGTCAAAATGGGATTGGGTTCCTTTGCGGATGTCCCACTGCATGTCCAATCCGGGCGTTATCCAAACCAGTGCAAAATCAAGTTCTTCCATTCCTTTACGGAACAAGGGATTTTCAAACAGGTCTTCTTCGCTCATGTTGTGTTGTCCGACGATTACAGCGCGTACTTGTCGGCAATCGGACGGTATCCATAGGAAGGCCTGCGGGTGGTCGTTTGTTTCCGAAGATATCAGACTGTCAACAGAAACAGACCACTGCCAGACTTGTGCCAACACATTATTACTCAATATGTATTGAGCGATTGCGAATATTATCAACCCATAAACTCTTTTCATTATATCATAACTATTTACTTTCCGAAAACAATATTTTCCACATGCTCTCCGACAAAGAAACGCGCCATATCGGATGTTTTATACCACGCAGGCTTTCCGGGCATATCATCCGAAATAAGTTGCCCGTTCATGCGTAGATTTTCAAATCGTACATTCTTTATTTTCCGTTCTTCATTATAACCGGCAATGATGGAAATTTCCGAACGGTCACCGATGTAGGTTATATCCTTAAACAACACATTTTCAATGCCTCTGCCCGGCGCTGTACAGTATTTCTTGTTGAAACTTACACGCATGTCCACCAACTGTCCCTGACGAAAATTCTCGATCCGGATATTTTCAAAACGCACCTCACGAATCAAATTATTATCGCCTGCATTGATAGCCATACAACCTTGATAATCAATTTGTTTTTCTTTATGGTCGAGTATATCTATGTTCCTGTAAGTGATATTTTGAATTGTATCGGGATGTTCGCTGTTCCCATGAAGACCGATAAAAACAGGATGCGCAACATCCGCCCAAAGCGTTGAATTTTGCATGGTTATGTTATTGCAACCACCGGTAAAGCCTTTTCGGGTAGCATAAACCGTTGTGCAATCATCCGAATTGCGGCAAAAGACGTTGTCAAACAAAACATTGTTGCTTGCAAATACATTCATTCCGTCACCCCATCCGTAATAACTGATGCTTTTTACATTACGGATCGTCACGCTGTCGGAACCTCCGGTTGCGCATTGGGTTGTAAAAAGTCCTTCGACCAATATGTTCCGCGAATTGGATATACTGATACCCATTTTTACAGTATGGTCAATGATTCCTCTTCCGATGAGTTTCACATCGCGCACGCCGTCGATAATCACCTGTCCCATCAATACAGCTCCACCGGAAACATATACCGTTTTGCCGGAAGGTACAATGAACTTATCTTTTTCAAACCGGTGAATTCCGGGGCCGAAATAGATTACATTCTTATCTTTCGCCTTGGGTGTGAAATCTTCCAAAGGATTGGCAAAAAGATGCAAGTTGTGAAAAATATCGCCGTTCACTTCAACGGAAAGGTTTCGCGGACTATCTAATTTGAAAATCAGAGTATTACCGCTTGTCTGTGGCGTTATTCCGAAGGAAAGCGGACGTATTTTTGCTGATTGTATCTGTCCTTTGTTGAATGTCACTGATATTTCTACTTCGCCCGAAAAATTAAAATAACTCATGGAAGCATTTTCCACCTGGTGTTTTGCATCCCGGACTTCATCTATTTTAACAAGATAAGTGGGAAGTTCTCGCCATTCCTGCCCGGCTTGCTTTACTTTGACTGTAAAATCGTTGTTCAGTGCAGCTCCCTTGGGAGCAGGCCATGTTTCCAGTTTATTGACGGAATAGGCGGATATTGTGGTAAGCATAATCAATATCGCCAGTATAAGCTTATGTACGTTTGTTCTTTC
>BNTV01000124.1 GCA_025996865.1 Bacteroidia bacterium | reverse complement strand
TGTCTGCCAAAAACTCCGGTGACCGGTCGATGCCCAAAGAGATGTCGCGAAGGCTTAAGCATTGGTTCAACTGTCCAAACATTGTACTAACCAACTGGTCATAAGTAAAATACGCAGAACAATACTTATCCATTTTGTACTTGTTTACACTTTTGCGAAACAAATTATGTGGCATCAAGTCTATAATTTGCTTGAAGATGGGTTTGTCCGATTTTTTTCCTAACTTTGTCGCCATAAAAAGTTCTTTGATAGTTATTGTGATTCAACACCACAAAAGTAACTTTTTTCAGGGAACTTTTTATCTTAAAATTGTTTGGACAGCTATGATTCTACTTTTATTTTTATATAAAATATTGGGGTAAAGTGAAATTGTAGATAATGATTTTCTTAAAATATAATACTCTAAAATCTTAAAACAAAATACTCCAATTTCTTAAAACAAATTTGTCCAATTTCTTAAAATATATTATCTTTGCACCGGAAATTTTCCTTTGTTATCAAAGAAATAAAGTGCAATAAATATGGAATATAAAAGTCGAATTATAGAAGGCGAATTAGCAGAAAAAATGCAGGCATCCGGTGCGGTATTGATTCGTGGTGCAAAGGCGTGTGGAAAAACCGAAACGGCAATGCACAAATCGAACAGCATTTTGCGTGTTGACCAGGACGAAAATGTCCCGCTTCTGTTGAATAGCGACCCCAAATTGTTGATTGAAGGGAAAACGCCGCGTTTGATTGACGAGTGGCAACTGCAACCCAAACTGTGGAATTACATTCGCAATGAAGTGGATGCGCGGAAACAAGCGGCGCAATTTATCTTAACCGGTTCGGCAACTCCTAAAGACGACGAGCGATTACATTCGGGTGCGGGGCGTTTCACGACTGTCAATATGCGCACAATGTCGTGGCAGGAACTTGGTCATTCGACAGGCGAAGTCAGTTTGGCAAAACTTTTTGAAGGAGAAGCAGTGGCGTACAACGATTTTCAATTGAATCTTGAAATCATAACAGAACGTATTATCATTGGTGGATTTCCCGCTCTGCTCGACGCTTCGGTCAAAAAGGCAATACTTATTAATGAAGCATACATTGATTTGATTGCAGAAGTTGATATGAGCCGCGTTTCTAATGTGAAACGTGACCCCGTGAAAGTGAAAAATATTTTGAAATCACTGGCGCGAAACATTGCCACAATTGCAGACAAAAAAACGCTTGAAAAAGATTTGAATGAGTTTGAAAACACTGAAATATCGCGTCCCACATTGAACGATTATTTAGACGCGCTCACACGGCTGATGATTATCGAAGACCAACCGGCATGGAATCCGCATATTCGCTCTTCGGAATCGCTCAGGAAAACGCCAAAACACCATTTAACCGATGTGTCTTTGGCGGTGGCGGCATTGGGTTTAGATAAAAAAGCATTGCTGAATGATGTAAAATATCTTGGTTTTCTGTTCGAGTCGATGGCAACGCACGATTTGCGCGTGTATGCGCAGGCAAATGATGCCGCGGTTTATTACTATCGCGATTCGAGCGAGTTGGAGGTAGATGCCATTGTGCAAAAACGAAATGGCGATTGGGCGGCTTTTGAAATCAAACTGGGTATAGGACAGATAGACGATGCTGCAAAAAATCTATTAAAATTTGCCTCTGTTGTTGATACAACAAAAACAAAAGAACCTAAATCGTTGAATATCATTACCGGAACTGGAATGAGTTACCATAGAAACGACGGGATAAATGTGATTTCGCTTGCTGCACTTGGAAGATAAAAAATACTAATAGATAACTTAGGGGTTAATAATGAATTACTGTAACATGCCAAAAATATTAGGAATTGGTAAGAAATTATTGTTACAATTAGAGGTAGAGTTAAAGTTGAAGGGCTGTACCGAATTGTCTTTGACAACCGATTATGAAATTAATCTATAAAAAAGCAAGATAATCATATCATTTTGCCTTTTATCAAAATTCAATAATTGGATTTTGTCGATTAGACAAGAGATGTATAATTAAATATACGATTTTTATATGAAAATGTATATTGTAATATTCAAAAAAGTATTATCTTTGCACTTTCAAATATACGGAATTTTATGGAAGCGCTAATTGATACATATCGCAATCGTTTGGAACAGACAAATAACGATTTTGTCCGTTACCTGATGCCGCAGATTAATTGGAACAACCGGCTTTTTGCTGTTGTCGGCGCAAGAGGAACAGGCAAAACTACTTTACTGTTGCAATATATCAAACAAAATCTCGATGCCTCTAAAACATTTTATATGAGTTTAGACAATTTGTATTTTGCCACAAACCGGCTTGCTGATGTAGTTAGAAAACTGTGGCAGGAAGGCGTTAATCATATATTTATCGACGAAGTTCATAAATATCCTTATGACACTTGGGCGCAAGAATTAAAAAACATCTACGATTCGTATCCCGAAATGAAAGTAGTGTTTTCAGGTTCTTCTATTCTGAATATCTACAAAGGCAATGCTGATTTAAGTCGAAGAGCAATAAGTTATGAATTATTTGGCCTGTCGTTTCGTGAATTTTTAGAATTTGAAGGCATAAAGAAAATTCCACCTGTCTCAATTGACTATTTGTTGAAAAATCACGTTAAAATTACTGCCGAAATTATTCGCGGCATTAAGATTTTGCCACTTTTCCGAAAATACTTGCAGTCAGGATTTTTTCCGTATTATAAAGAAGATTTGGATAATTATCATTTGCGGCTGCTCAATACCGTGAATGCTGTTTTGGAAACCGATTTGCCGGCAATAGAAAACATAGAATTTATTTCGGTTCAGAAACTTAAACGTTTGCTTAAAATAATTTCGTCTATGGTTCCTTTTTCTCCAAATATGACTGATTTGGGAAAATTGGTAGAAATACAGCGAAGCAATTTGCCCAAATCACTAATTCAGCTTGAACGCGCCCGAATGTTGGGATTGTTGCGAACGGCAGAAAAGAGTCCTGACGATTTAAGCAAACCCGAAAAAATATTTTTAGACAATGCCAATCTGGCATTTGCGCTTGGCGAAGACAATCCTAATATTGGCAATTTGCGAGAGACATTTTTTTTCAATCAGTTAAAGAATGTTAGCAAAATTACATTTGCTACAAAAGGCGATTTTACGGTTGATAATAAATATGTTTTTGAAATCGGAGGCAAAGGAAAGAGCTTTAGCCAAATTGCAGGCATACCCGATTCGTTTGTTGCCGCCGATGACATTGAAACAGGTTTTGGCAGCAAAATTCCGCTGTGGCTGTTTGGTTTTTTGTACTGATGTATATAATAAAAGCAATTAGAGAGGATTGGACAAAATCAATTCCTAAATCATATTTAAACCTCGCTTCTTCGACCTGATTTTTTCTTTTTTAGGGCTGATATTCTATCGCCTGTGTTTTAATTGTTGCACTGTTGATTACTTTCGACAGCAAGGGCGGCATATTTTATACCGCCAATCCGAATAAAGCCTATATTGAACAGATAATACCAAGTAAAATTCTATATTCTCTACAATATCAAATATATAACTAATTATATAACAACCTAATACTTCAAAATTATTTTCACGACAATTTATAAAATTGTGCGTTGAATTGCGAGTTAAGGACATCATTAAAATTTATTTAAAAAATACAGTTTGTAATACACAAAAAGTTGTATCTTTGCACGAGTTTAAGTACGGAAATGTGATTTTTATCACATAAACGGAACGTATAATGTGAATTGATGATATTAGAACGGGATATATTACAACAGTTGGCGGCTTGGAAAACGAAAGAAAATCGCAAACCGCTTATTGTGCAAGGTGCACGTCAGATAGGTAAAACGTGGGCAAGGATTTATTTGATTTTATAGAAAATAAATCTGATTTACAGGAACTTCCTTTAATTATTTTCAATCGTTTAGCGGAAGAATTCCGGAAATACCAGGTAACAGGCGGAATGCCCGAAGTGATATTTAATTTTTTATCCAATAAAGGTACAGAACAGGTTGAATTCGATTTGCAAGCAGTTCTAAACGCTTATGCTTTGGACTTTTCAAAACACGCAGAAACAAAAAATATTCCGAAAATTACAGCAATCTGGCATTCTTTGCCTTCGCAGTTATCACGAGAAAATCGTAAATTCCTTTACAAATTGGTAAAACCGGGGGCGCGGGCGCGCGAATACGAAGATGCGTTGCTGTGGTTGCAACACGCAGGACTTGTTTACCGTGTATTTGCAAATACCAAACCCTTTTTGCCCTTGAGCGGCTACGACGATTTATCTGCGTTCAAACTTTATGTGTCGGATATTGGTTTGCTGCGCAGGCTGGCAAAACTTCCGCCTGAAGTAATTTTGTCGGGTAGCCCGCTATACACAGAATTCAAAGGTGCAATGACCGAAAATTATGTTCTGCAATCCCTGTCGGTGCAATTTGATGCGCCACTTCGTTATTGGACTTCCGAAGGTAAAGCCGAAGTTGACTTTTTGTTGCAAAACACGTTGGATATTATTCCGATTGAAGTCAAATCGGCGCACAGTGTGGCGGGGAAAAGTTTGGCGGTTTATGATTCTATTTATTCGCCGAAACTGCGTATCCGTTATTCATTCAATCACATACGTCCCTATCGAAGCCGCCACGGCATTAGCGACTACCGCCCGAAGCCGTATCCCACTGCCTGCATCGTCGGGATGCACCCGGTTGGTCAGCAAAATAACAGCTATATCATTGTCCGGGTCAATTACCATCGAAGTGCCGGTATAGCCCGTATGTCCGTAAGTGTTCGGGCTTAACAAATCGCCTTTATTGGATGCATAATCCGAATATAAATCCCAACCCGGCGAACGGCCAAACAGTTTCAGTGTTTCGGGAACAGTAGTCATCACCTTCACGCCCTGCGGACTCAGGATGCGTTTACCGTTGTAAGCGCCGCCGTTCAACAAGGCAGACGCCAGAATTGCCAAATCGTCGGCATCGGAAAATACGCCGGCATTGCCGGAAATACCCCCGTTCATCACCCGCGCCAGAGGGTCGTGCACCACACCGTGCAAGACGCTGCCGTCCGGTTGTTTTTCAGTTGGCGCTACCCGTTTGAGCGTTTCGCCTTCCGGTTGATAAGCTGTATGTTTCATGCCCAGCACATCAAAAATATGGGTTTTGGCAAATTCTTTCAGGTTTTGCCCGCTGATGGTTTCAATAATTCGTTGTAAGGTAATGAAATTGAGGCAACTGTATTGAAAATCCTTTCCCGGTTCAAAATCCCGTTTGCAAGTAGCGATGTATTCGATTACGCCATCGCGGTTGGGTGAGCCGTAACGTTTTTTCAGAGAATCGACCGGCGCATAAGGCGGAAGTCCCGAAGTATGCGTCATTAAATCAATTACTCGGATATTTCCTTGAAATTCAGGGATGTACAGACTTACCTTGTCTGTCGGGCGCAACTGTCCCCGTTCAACCAAAATCATAGCGGAAACCGCTGTGGACATGGACTTGCTGACCGAAGCCATATCAAATACCGTATTCACATCCATCGGAATCACCGAAGGATAAACCTGTTTGTTACCGTAGGCTTTCAAATAAGCCATTTTACCCTGATGCACGACTGCCAGCACGGCGCCCGGAATTTCTTTATCGGCAATCGCCCGCATAATCGCTTCATCGGCGTAATGCAAACGGCGGGAATCCATTCCTGCCTGTTCGGGAACAATCCGTTCCAAAGGTTGCGCAACTATCTGACAGACAACCGAAATGAAAAATAAAAAAGATACAATTGTTTTCATCTGTAATATCAATTAACACTGCTTGAATGATTTTTTCGGTAAAAGTAAAAAAAATTTAGATGACTTCAACAATATATTTGTATTTCTTAGTTATTATTTTTATTTTTGTTAACTCAAATTTATAATACATAATACAAGTTTACAAATTATTTACGACAAATTAATCACATGAAAAGGTTTTTATTTTTATCTTTCTTTTTTATCACAGGACATTGCTTGCTTTCTGCGCAGGCATCACTCCCCTTGGAAACAAAAGCCGGAATCGGCAGTTATCTGACAAAGCTTGTCCGGCAACAAACTTTTGTTAATTCCATTACAATTGATTCGGTAAGTATTCAAAAAAAGAAAATCCAACTGTTCGCCAAAGAAAACCTTTCTTACGGCGCTTTCGACAAGGCGATGACCGACGGTATTTACCGCCATATCAAAACAATGCTTCCGGATAACTTAAAATCATACGCTATCGAACTTTACTCCGACGGTTACAAAATCGAAGATTACATTCCGTTTGTTCGCAAGGAACGTTTTACGGGTAAAACGGATGTTTCTTTGAAAAAAAATCTTTCCTTGCCTTTTCAAATCGGTAAAGGATTACAAAACAGGCACATCGCTATGTGGCAAAGCCATGGATGGTATTACGAGCGGAAACTCTCGCGCTGGGAATGGCAACGCGCCCGCATTTTCCAGACGGTAGAAGATTTATACACCCAAAGCTATGTCCTGCCTTATCTGGTTCCCATGCTCGAAAATGCCGGCGCTACGGTGCTTCTGCCCCGCGAACGGGATACGCAACGGCACGAAATCATCATCGACAATGACAAAGCATCCGGCAATTCCGTCTATCGCGAATTGTCCGGAAACGAACGCTGGACTACAGGCGACAGCGCCGGATTCGCCCACTTGAAAGAAGTTTATTCATATCAGGAAAATCCTTTCAAACAAGGTACTTACCGACAGGTGAAAACCATCCGGAAAGGACAGGAAAGCGCCTGTACATGGTTGCCCGATATCCCTGAAAAAGGGAAATATGCGGTTTATATTTCTTATACCACCTTGAAAAACAGCGCCAAAGACGCCCGTTACACCGTTTACCATACCGGCGGGAAAACCGAATTCAGCATCAACCAGACAATGGGTGGCGGCACCTGGATTTTTCTGGGTTATTTCGACTTTAACGAAGGCGTGAATGAGCAAGGCAAAATCGTTTTGTCCAATCTCAGCAAGGACAAAGGCCGCGTTATCACTGCCGACGCCGTAAAAATCGGTGGAGGCATGGGCAATATCGCGCGGGGCGAACATCCCGAAATCAGCGGATATCCCCGTTATACCGAAGGCGCCCGCTACTGGTTGCAATGGGCCGGCGCTCCGGACAGCGTTTACAGTTGGACGAAAAACGAAAACGACTATACCGACGATTACCAAAGTCGCGGATTATGGGTGAATTACCTGACCGGCGGTTCTTCCAATATTCCGAAAGGCAACGGACTGCATATTCCCATCGACGCGGTGCTGGCTTTCCACACCGATGCGGGTACGACTTCCAACGATTCCATTATCGGAACTTTAGGCATTTGCATGACGCATTACCACGACGAAAAATTTGCCAATAATAAACCACGCATCCTTTCGCGGGATTTGACGTCAAGCATCATGGACGAAATTGTACGGGACATCCGTACCCAATCCGAACCCAACTGGACGCGCAGGCATATCTGGAACCGTTCGTACAGCGAAGCCCGTTTGCCGGAAGCGCCGGCCATGTTGTTGGAATTGCTTTCCCACCAGAATTTAGCCGACATGCGTTATGGATTGGACCCGGCTTTCCAATTCTCCGTAAGCCGCTCTATTTACAAGGGTTTCCTGAAATTCATCGCTCATCAGTACAAATCCGGTTATACGGTAACGCCCTTGCCGGTGAAAGCGTTTAGCGCTCAATTCGCCGGAGATACACAGGTGCATCTGGAATGGCAGGCGGTAAACGATTCCTTAGAGCCGACCGCTGTGCCGACCGCTTACATCGTCTATACCGCTATCGGCGACAATGATTTCGACAACGGCTTGCGGGTTCGGAATCCGAACACCGATATAGTCGTAGAGAAAGACAAAATTTACCGTTTCAAGATAACAGCGATCAATGAGGGTGGCGAGAGTTTCCCGTCGGAAATATTGTCGGTTTGCAGCACAAGCAATGAAAAGGGTATGGTGTTGGTTGTCAATGGATTCAACCGGATTTCCGCGCCCGATAGCTTTGCCGGCAAAGACAGTATCGCCGGATTTCTGGATTTTCTCGACCATGGCGTTCCCGATAAAGTGCAATACAATTTCATCGGCAGCCAGTTTGAGTACCGTCGTGGAATACCCTGGATGGACGACGATGCCTCCGGATTCGGCTCCAGCAACGCCAATTACGAAACTTCCCTCATTGCCGGCAATACCTTTGATTATCCGTATATCCACGGAAAATCCATTGTGAAAGCAGGTTATTCATTCGTTTCGGCCTCGGCGGAAGCCGCCATGTCGGGACAAGTTGCGCTGAACCGTTACAAACTGACGGATTTGATTCTCGGGAAACAAAAACAAACCGTCGTCGGACGCGGCGCTTTCCCTCCGAAGTTTAAAACTTTTCCCGACGAGTTGCAGGCAAAAATCACGGACTATTGCCGGCAGGGCGGGAACATTTTCATCAGCGGGGCATTTGTCGCTACCGACTTGTGGGATACGCATTTCGTAAAGGATTCCGACAAACAGTTTGCGCAAGAAGTACTGAAATACAAATGGAGAACCGGACATGCTGCCGTCACGGGAAAAGTGAAAAGTGTGATTTCTCCTTATGAACAGTTTACCGGAAACTATCAGTTTTACCATCAGCTCAATCCCGATTTTTATGCCGTCGAATCGCCCGATGCGCTCGAACCGGCAGAAGAAGGAAGCCACACTGTTTTCCGGTACAGCGAAAATAACCTGAGCGCAGGCGTTGCCTATTCCGGTGATTACAAAACCTGCATCCTCGGTTTCCCGTTCGAAACCGTGCAGGAGGAAAATGCCCGCCACCGGTTAATGGAGAATATTTTGAGGTTTATGGCTGATTAATAACATTAAGATAGAATTTGTACTATTTTAATAAATTTTCGTTCCATAATTTGTTTCTCTTAAATATTATATTTAATTTTGTTAACTGAATCTATAATACATCTTACTATATTATTAGATTACATGTATAATTAAAAAAAATTTCAGGTATGAAGACACGAAAAAGGAAGAAGCTTTTGAGCATGTTTGTGACCGGATTTCTATTGTGTTATCCGGGCAGTTATGTATCGGCCAATGGGGATACTTCGGGCGAACCGGCGGTTGTACAACAAACGGGGAAAACGGTAACCGGAACTGTAGTGGACGTTCAGGGTGAACCGTTAATTGGGGTAAGCGTAAGTGTAGAAGGTACTATGAGAGGAGTTGCAACCGATGTAAACGGACAATATTCGATTCAGGTACAGGGCGATAATCAGGTGCTGCGATTTTCGTACATTGGTTATAAACCTGTTACGGTAACGGCCAACAAAACGCCGATCAATGTCACAATGGAAACGAACGCCAATGTATTGGACGAAGTGGTGGTGACTGCTATGGGTATCAAAAAAGACAAGAAGGCTTTGGGGTATTCGGTACAGGATATCAATAGCGAAGAAATCTTAAAGAACAAGACTTCCAACCCAATCAACTCCTTAGCCGGTAAAATCGCGGGGGTTAATATTACCCAAGCCGGCGGCGCTGCAGGTTCGGGCGCCCAGATTATTTTGCGCGGAGGGACTTCATTGGAACGCGACAACCAACCGGTGTTTGTTGTGGACGGTGTGATTTACGACAACTCCACTTCCGTCAATGGAAACTCTGCCTTCGACGGTTTGGGCAGTGTCGCTACCACCAACAGTAACCGTATCATGGACATCAACCCGGAAGACATTGAAAACATGTCGGTATTGAAAGGGCCTGCCGCCGCTGCTTTGTACGGTTCGCGCGCTGCTGCCGGTGTGATCATCATTACTACGAAAAAAGGAAAAGAAGGCAAGACAGATATAAACTTCAGCTCTAAAATCACCAGTAGCTGGGTAAACCGTCTTCCGGAACAACAAAACAAATACAAACGGGGTTATTACACCGTTGACGGCACTTTGAACGACTATACTACACAGTCCTGGGGCGCACCTTTTTCAGATGGAGATAATATGTATAATAACATTGGCGACTTTTTCCAAACTTCCACTATCTATGACAACAACATCAGCATCGCCAGTGGAAACAAAAACGGCACTATGTATTTGTCGGTTTCTCACTTTGACCAAACGGGTGTTGTGCCTTCTACGGGATACGACAAAACAGCTTTCCGTTTCAACGGCGACCAAAAATACGGCATATTGACCGTTGGGGCCAGTGCGGCTTACACCCTGTCCAATACAGATAAAACGCTGACCTCTGCCGGTCTTTGGGATTCAGGCGGAACAGGGACGATGAATACCACTTACAGCTATGCAAGAAATGAAAATATGAAAAAGTACCTGAATGACGACGGTACGAAATACCGCATGTTTGAAGGCTTGCAAGAATTGAAAGACGATGTGGAAAATCCCTATTGGACTATCAATAAAAATAAGCTAACCGACCACACCGAACGTTTCACCGGGTCTGTAAACCTGGATGTGAAACTGACTAATTGGTGGAATGTATCTTACCGTGCAGGTTTGGACACTTATACCACCAGCAACTACAACTTAATTTATCCTGGCGGCGCTGTAAAAGACCTTTGGCAAGACGGTATGATGAGTGAAAACGAAACAAAATATACCTACAGGTCTTCCAACTTGATGACGAATTTCCACCAGATAGTGAGCGATTTCGACTTCAACCTCTTGTTAGGCACATCCACAGATGCTATTGACACGGACGTTAATCGGAGGAAAGGTGTTGGCTTTATCGAAAATGATTTCTTTAGTTTCAACAATATCGTACAAGCGAACCGTCAATTTGATGAAAACCATAGTCAACGCCGAATGGTAAGCGCTTATGGCGAATTTCGCGCATCGTATCTTCATCTGCTTTACTTAACCGTAACAGGTCGTAACGATTGGACTTCCACCTTGCCTGTCGCCAACAGATCCTATTTCTATCCTTCCGTAAGCGGTAGTTTCGTATTCACCGAACTGCTTCCGAAAAGCGACATCCTTTCGTTTGGTAAATTGCGCGCCTCTTGGGCGCAGGTAGGTAAAGATGCGGCTCCTTATGTGACCAATACTTACTTGTGGCCTTCCCGCGATATGTTAGGCGGCTTGATTGGTTCGGGTAACAGTTGGACACGTGGTAATCCTTACCTGAAACCGGAAATGACAAAATCAACCGAGTTGGGTGTTGATTTGCGCTTCCTTAACGGACGTTTGGGTTTGGAAACAACTTACTATACCAACAATTCGTTCAATCAAATTCTGTCGCCGCGTATGGGTCAATCGACGGGGTACATCTTCCTGTCGGTGAACGGTGGTGACATCTACAACAAGGGCTTGGAAGTTTCTCTTACCGGTCAGCCCGTAAAAACCAATGATTTCACATGGGAAGCTACTTTAAACATCGCAGGCAACCGGGGTACGGTGAAGAACCTTATACAAGGCGTGGACATCCTGTATGTTACAGACGTACAAGTAGGGAATGCAAAAGCCGCTTCTTTCAACGGCGGTAACTTCATGGCCATCTCCGGATCCAAATGGACACAACCTAAAGATGAAATAGATGCAGTGAAAGTAACCGACAATGTAACCGACCAAGACAAAGAAGCCGCATTGAAAAATTTAGGAAAGTTGAAAGACCTGACTATCTTGGACGAATACGGCATGCCTGTTTCAGATAACGTAGCTACACACGAAATCGGTAACCGGGAACCTGCTTTCACCGGTGGTTTCAACAACAGTTTACAGTATAAGAACTGGAACCTGTCCTTCTTGTTTGACTTCCGTAAAGGAGGCGACATCTACAACGGTACCGATTATGCCATGACGGCTGCCGGTATGTCTAAACGCTCTATGGACAGGGAAACGCTAACGACTAAAGGGGTGGTGAAAACAGGTACGGATGCGAAAGGCATTCCTACTTATGAAGAAAAATCATTTACCTTTAATGCGAACGAAACCTACAATATCAAAGGTGTACCGACTTCCGGACGCAACATCATCCAATCCTACTGGCAGACGTATTATGCCCGCGAATCGACTAACTTCATGACAGATACTTACTGGATGCGTTTGCGTACTATCTCTCTGTCATACAGTCTTCCACAATCGCTTCTCAATAAAGTGAAAGTGATTAAAGGTGGTAACTTGACTGTTTCAGGTAACAACTTGTTCCTCTTGACGAACTACAAAGGTATGGATCCTGAAACTTCAGCTGCCGGATCAGGTGTAACAGGTTCAAGTTCGGTAGGTATTGACTATTGTGGCGTACCGGCTACTGCCGGTGTTTCTTTCGGTATCAACTTAACTTTTTAATAAACTACTTACAATATTAAAGAACATGAAAAAGATAATATATTTCACAATATGTTTATTGACAGCATTCGCATTCCATTCATGCAACGACTTTTTGGATGTCAATGTCGATCCCAACAACCCGTCCAATGCGATTCCTTCCATAGAAACGCGCTTGCCTTGGCTGCAACACGGATATTTGTATGCGACCGGAACTGTTGGCGGTCGTACGGCTTTAATTACGCAACTGCGAACATTTAATGCTCGCACGGGAAATGACGGTTTAGCCACCGGCTGGAATGGCGTAGCCGGATATGCTACCACAACCCATCAAATACTCATGGTGTTGGGTTTGGCCAATTACCAAGATTTATATGACAAAGCAGAAGTCGAAGGAGCTTATCATTATATGGCTGCCGCCGAAGCGATTCATGCAGCAGGCTTTATGATGCTGGCTGATTTGCATGGGGAAATGCCTTACACGGAAGCCCTCAGCGCAGCTATCACACCGAAATTTGATGATGGAAAAACCATCTTTGAAGGCTGTTTGGTAAAAATTGATCATGCGATAGAATTATTCCAAAAGACACAAGAACCTAACGCCACTCCGCTTAAGGCCGGCGATAGCTGGAACGGTGGATGTGCCTAACAAGAGGTTGAAGTCGAAATCGCTCACTATCTGGTGGAAATTCGTCATCAAGTTGGAAGACCTGTAGGTATATTTTGTTTCGTTTTCACTCATCATACCGTCTTGCCAAAGGT
>BNTV01000123.1 GCA_025996865.1 Bacteroidia bacterium | reverse complement strand
GCTCCAACGGTCACTCCCGCCAGCGGTACTTATTGCGGCGGTGTCAACTTTAAGATTGAGAAACCGGCTGACTGGACGGAGGCACAGTGGTCTGCATTCAGCGCTTCAAACATTACTTCGGCTACGCTGGGTGGCACAGCTTATTCGGGTACGCTGACCTCGGACGGTACTGCTTATTACTATTATATTAAAGCCAATAAAGCGACCGCACAGGCAGCAAGCCTAACGGCGGGCGGACAGATTGGGGCTATCCAAGTTATCCCGGTTACGGTTACGGCACAGGTTCAGACCAGTACGGCAAGCGCTTTCACCGGAACCGGTACTACCTGTTTCGACATCAACTATTCGAATGTTGCCGGACGGACGAAGGCGGACTTCACTCAGAACTATACTTACAGTTTGTCGGGAACGCTGGGCGGAGCAAGCATATCGAATGTTACGTGGAGTTATAAAAATTCGAAGAATGCGGTTCAGGTGTTTACGCCTGAGGCTACAAGCTCGACGGTTACAAGCAACCGGGTAGTTGTCAAGTATGATCCTGCCTTGCTGAACGATGCTTCGATTGATGCGGGAGGTATTTTGGTTATCATCACGGCTACGATTACTACTACGGGCGGCAGCTGTCCGATTGCTGTTTATACGGTCGAAATACCGGTCGGGATCAAGAATGCGGCATGTTGCGAAGGCGCGATTATCGCGAATGGGGCATATAATAATTATACCGCCACGGCCACTAATGAGTTGAACGGAACTTCTGAGTCTTGGACATTTAATGACCGGTTTACAGCTAAGGGTAAAGACTTGTGCTGGAACAAGTCGGATGTATCTTCACCTACGAAATGGGACATCAAATCTTGTACAGGCGAATGGCGTTTGCCGAACCTTCGCGAGTTGCATGAGTTGTATATAGCTATGGGTGGTTCAGGCGTCGCTACTGCTAACAGTTTTAGTAATCTCAAGACTCCAAACAGTAATCCGGGCAAAGCAAACGACATGCTTTCCGGCTCTTCCGACCGCTATTGGAGTAGTACCGAGTCTGGATCGAATGCTTACTTTTTCTACTTCAAAGGCGGGGCTCGGGGCAACGCCGGTAAGACGACGCTTTCCAACAATGTCCGTTGCGTCCGGGAGTTGTAAACAGTATAACAATTATTTAGTACCCCCGCAAGGTGGTCGAAAATCTTCTTGAACAAATTGAGTCCTTGAAAATTCTGTTTTCAAAGACTCAATTTGTTTAAAACCAAAAGCATTTGTTGACTTTTACACGGGTCAAACAGTCGTTTTTTTATCCTGTTCAAATATGCACTACAAGAATATGCCGGTGAATATTCGGAAAATCATAGAGAACCCGGCTTGATAATCTGAAAAAATTACTATATTTGCGGTAAAATTCTGTGCAAAATCATTAAATAGATATACAATGAATCACATTCAAACAATGAATCCGGCGGCAGATAACATCCGGATTTTATCGGCTGCCATGGTAGAAAAAGCCAAGTCCGGACACCCCGGAGGCGCCATGGGAGGCGCAGATTTTATCAACGTTTTATACAGCAAGTATTTGATCTACGATCCTGAAAACCCTTCATGGGAGGGTCGTGACCGTTTCTTTCTGGATCCGGGACACATGTCACCCATGTTGTATTCGGTTTTGGCCCTTGCCGGCAAATTTTCCTTAGACGACCTGAAACAATTCCGTCAATGGGGCAGCATTACTCCGGGACATCCCGAGTTGGACGTCGCCCGCGGAATAGAAAATACATCCGGTCCCTTGGGACAAGGACACACTTACGCAGTGGGCGCCGCTATCGCCGCTAAATTCCTTGCAGCAAAAACAGCCCGGCCGCTGGAACAAAAAATCTACGCTTATATCTCCGACGGAGGCGTGCAGGAAGAAATATCGCAAGGCGCAGGCCGTATCGCCGGCCACTTAGGTTTGGACAACCTGATTATGTTCTACGATTCCAACGATATACAGCTTTCGACTACCGTCGATGTCGTTACTTCCGAAAATACAGCCCTGAAATATAAATCCTGGGGATGGCATGTAATTGAAATCGACGGAAACAACGCCGAAGCCATTGAAAAAGCGATGGAACAAGCGCAGGAAAACAAAAACGCCCCTACCCTAATCATCGGAAAAACCGTGATGGGCAAAGGCGCACGCAAGGCTGACGGGGAATCTTACGAAAACAAATGCGCCACTCACGGAATGCCTTTGGGTGAAGCAGGCGCTTCGTTCGAAAAATCCATCGAAAACCTCGGCGGAAACCCGGCGGAACCGTTCCAAATCTTCAAGGAAGTAGAACAACTCTACGCCCAAAGAAAAGAAGAATTAAAAACAATTGTTGCCGGACGAAAAGCCGAACAATCCGCTTGGGAAAAAAACCATCCCGAAACGGCAAAAAAATTGGCTTTCTGGTTATCCGGTCAAATGCCGGAAATTGACTGGGCGGCTATTGAACAGAAACCCAATCAGGCTACACGTGCCGCTTCATCCACTGTATTGGGCGTTTTGGCCAAACAAGTGGAAAACATGATTGTCACTTCCGCCGATTTATCCAATTCGGATAAGACCGACGGTTTCCTGAAACAAACAAAAGCCATCACCAAAGATGATTTCTCAGGTGCTTTCCTGCAAGCGGGCGTGAGTGAATTAACAATGGCTTGTATTTGCAACGGTATCGCTTTGTATGGCGGCGTCATTGCCGCTTGCGGTACTTTTTTCGTTTTTTCCGACTACATGAAACCGGCTGTCCGTATGGCTGCTCTGATGGAATTGCCCGTCAAATACATCTGGACACACGACGCTTTCCGCGTAGGCGAAGACGGTCCGACACACGAACCGGTCGAACAGGAAGCGCAAATCCGCCTGATGGAAAAATTGAAAAATCACAAAGGACATAATTCGATGTTGGTGCTTCGTCCCGCCGATACACAGGAAACGACCGTAGCCTGGAAATTGGCGATAGAAAATACGCATACGCCCACCGCATTGATTTTATCACGGCAAAACATCACTGATTTACCGGCAAAAACAAACCGTTATGAAGAAGCGCTACAATCCGACAAAGGCGCCTATGTAGTTGAATGTGACGGACATGCCGATGTCATTTTATTGGCTTCCGGTTCGGAAGTCTCCACTTTGGTTGAAGGCGCAGCCTTATTGCGGAAAGACGGTTACAAAGTGAGAATCGTTTCCGTTCCGTCGGAAGGATTATTCCGCAGCCAACCCGAAGAATACCAGGATTCCGTTATCCTTCCGGACAAAAAAGTTTTCGGATTGACGGCCGGACTCCCGGTAACACTGTTGGGTTTAGTCGGCGACAGCGGCAAAATCTGGGGAATGAATTCTTTCGGCTTCTCCGCACCGTATAAAGTATTGGACGAAAAACTCGGATTCACAGGGGAAAACGTTTATAAACAAGTAAAAGAATTAATAAAATAAATAAAGGTACAAGGTGAAAGGTAAAGGGTAAAAAAACACCCTTTGCCTTTTACCTTGTACCTTTCGCCCAATAATTTAAGCGTATGGAAACAGACCAATATTTAATAAAAATCGGACTGGCGTCCGACCACGCCGGTTTCGAATTGAAAGAACATATTCGTATTTATTTGGATACCAAGGATATTCCCTATATTGATTACGGAACTTATACGACCGAAAGCGCCAGTTACGCCTCATACGGACATAAATTGGCCGAGGCGATCGAGGAAGAAGAAGTACAAGCCGGAATTGCTGTTTGCGGTTCGGGCAACGGTATCAATATGACTTTGAACAAGCATCAGCACGTTCGTTCCGCTTTGTGTTGGAACGAAGAAATTATCCGTTTGGCGCGGCAGCACAACAATGCCAATGTCATGGCGTTGCCGGGCCGTTTTCTCGCTCCTGATTTGGCTGAGAAAATGACGGATATCTTCCTGAATACACCTTTCGAAGGAGGAAGGCATCAAGCAAGGGTGGATGCTATTTCTTGGGATTGCTGAATAGTCTGCTTTTTCGTACTTATTTCAAATGTATCTGTGCGGCCTGATGATTGACGTCCAGTTCCAGCACTTTCGTTAAAAAGGTCCGGGCTTTTTCCCGTTCGTTCAATCCCATGTATCCCAATCCCATTACATAGTAACAATGGATGCGGTTGCGGACGTTTAAATCGTCATCCCAGATGGCCAAATCGGGAAGCGACACGGCAAAATAATCAATTTTACAGGCATCAAACAAATGTTTTTCGCCGTGTTCTATCAATTTATTGAAGCAACTACGGGCTTTATCTTCCCGGCCCAAAGCTCTCCAGGCCAAGCCTTGATAGAAAATTTTGTCCGGTTGCTGGTCGTTGTAGAAAAATGCCTGTTGGGGTTCGGCAGAACCGGTTGTAGCTGCTTCAAAGCATTTTACGGCGTTTTCTTTATCACCTGATTCTTTGTAAGCCAAACCTTTATAATAATAAATATCATTCTCTTCCGCATTTTTCAATTTTCCTTCACCCAGATTAGGCGGATAATTATCCGTTTCCTGTAACAGGCGCAAAGCATCGGTAAATCGTTTATCGATAATCGCTTGTTTGGCTGATTCGATACGGCACAAAACATATTGGCCGGTGACTTTTCCTTCGCCGCCTTCCCAGGGATGAAACCGGCGGCTGTCTATCAGTTCCTTCGCTTTTTCGTATTGTCCGGTTTGATTGTAAAGTGTAATCCGCTCAATACAAAGATCATCACGTTCTTCTACCAAAACGGGATATTGTTCGAGAAAAGCCAAACGTTCCTTATGCGGACGAGCCGTTTTCTTATATAATTGGTCGAGTTCCATCAGGATACGAGCGCTACCTGAATCCAAAGCAAAAGCTTTTTCGAGTAATTGTTGCGCTTTCTGTTTTTCGTTTCGTTTGTTGTAGTAAGCTAAAGCCAAGTTACGCAATACCGTAGGGAAAGTGTCGTCGATATTTGCCGATTTTTCCCAGCAATCAATGGCTTCATCGTATTGGCGGAAAGCATACCAAAAATTTCCCAAATAATAAAGCGCTTTGGCGTCCGAAGGATTTTTTTCAATGGCGTCCTGCAAAATATTCACTTCTTCCATGCGGTTGGGGAAACATTTATCCGGCGATAATTGTGCGGCCCGTACATAATATTTTTTGGCAAGGCTGACGTCTCCGCGTTGCGCGGCAAAATAGCCCAAAGCGTAAAAAGTCATGGGGTACAAGGTGATAAGCCTTTCACCTGTTAATAATTGTTCCGCTTCCTTGTACAATCCGGCAGCGGCAAAATCCAGCGCATATTCGATGAAATCGTGTTCAGAACCTCTGGATAAGCGGTACATTTCGGTCAAAACGGAAGAATCGCCGGTTAACAAATATTTCTCGAAACGGCAACCTGTATTGAAAGCGTCAATTTTCAGGGAATCTTCAATCCATTGTAATGCTTCTTTCTCTTTGCCTGTTTTCCTTAGAATCGATGCCTTTAATTGCCTTGCTTTATGATTGTGCCAATTACGTATCAAGCTGCGTTCTACTTTTTCCAAAGCATCGTCCCATTTGGATTTATGTCCTTCATCGTCCGCTTTCAAGCAATCGATTTGAGCCAGAGACAGATAAGCAGCGTCTTGCCAGGCGGCGTTCCAAGTCGCTTTATAAAAAGCGGTATAGGCTTCATCCATTTTTCCTTGCAATTTCAAACTCCAACCCAAATTGTAATAGGGTTCGCCATCATAGGGATTGGGGTTGCGTTGAGTGAGCGTTTCAACGGCTTTGCGAAAATAAGGTTCTGCTTTGGCAAATTGTCCCCTCCGCAAATACAGCAAACCTACGGCATTGTTGGAACGAATATCTCCCGGTTCGCGCTTCAAGGCTTCCTGATAATAATCCGATGGATTGTAGGTTGCATGACGGTATTGCTCCAGATGCAAGCCGGTGAGGTACAGCTGTTCGACCGAAGCGATTTCCTGTGGTTCCTTCGCCGCTTGCGCCGGGTCCGGGATGGGTTTGATTTTTTCTTTTTCGGATTTGTAGGAAATCAGAAGCGTATTTTGTTCCGTGTATAAATTGAATTGCAAATCTTCCGGTTTACATTCTCCGGTATGAATAGTTGTCCGGTAGGGATTTTCCGGAGAAACATTAACAATTTTGTCTAAAAGGATTTTTTCACTGTTATCTTGTAATGTCAAACGAAGATTTTTGTAAACAGCTGTCGTATAAATGATAATATCCGTTTTATCACCATTGGTTTCCATATTTACAACGGCTTCCTTGTTAGCATTTTTCACATAACCCACTTTGGCATAAGGCATAAAATATTGCGTCCACGATTTTTCTTCGTAAGGCTGTATCCAGCTGAAATCCGGTTGATTATCCGTGTAAACGCCGGTCATCAGTTCGATATACGGGCCGTCTTCGTCCGTCAAATTCCTGTCCCATGCTTTTCCGAAATCACCGTTACCCCATGTCCATTGTTTTTTACCGGGCGATACGTGGTGATTGGCGACATGCAATAATCCGGCTTGCACATCGTCTTCATAACCGCCGATAAAATCGTATTCCGAACGAATCGCCATGTAGGACGTCGGCACCGGAATATTTTTATATTTTGAAATATCCACGCCTGCCGAATAATCCTGTTTGTAGTATTCACCGGTTGCTATCGGAAATTTGGAAACGGCTCTTTTTCCGTGGTCGAATACGGCATGAACATCCGGCGGAAACACGGATTTATAGCCGTCATTGACAAACACGGCGGGATTCGCCCACCACAAAAAGGTCTGCGGAAAAGGTGTGCGGTTGTATATGCTGACTTTGATTTCGAGATACGCTTTTCCCGGATGCAGGGTGAAGCCGTGCATGCCCTTCGTGCGAAACATGCGTTCAACTTCGTTACACCAAATCGTTTTGCTTCCATCGGCGTTTTCCTCGATACGGCAATCGGTTGGTAAAAAAGTACTTGGCCGATGATGTTGCGGCCAGTTAAATTCAATGCCTCCCGAAATCCAAGGCCCGGTAAGTCCCACCAACGCCGGTTTGACGACTTGATTATAATATACAAAGGGACGTTTCCGTATTTTGTCGTAAGCCAATTGCACCCTACCGCCCAATTCGGGTAATATCATGATTTTTATGTATTCATTTTCAATGAAAAAAGCCCTGTAAGGAACATCCTTTTTTTCATCTGATATTTTTTCGACTACCGGATAAGGATAAACAACACCGCTACTGCCCTGATAAATCCGCTTTTCAAGAAAAATCGGATTTTTTTCCTCTTCCCCGATGGGATAAGTCGGCAACAGCACGGTTTCTTCCCATGCACAAACTTTCCCTTTTTCGTTAACCGTTGATTGAATTAAATATTCTGTTATCTTTTCCATAAATAATTTTTATAATTTGAAAGACGAAGCAAAAGTACAATGGAAGAGACTGAATAAAAATGCACAATTATTTTGAAAACATGTAAAATATAACTATTTTTGTCGCTATGTCATGGCGGCTACATAAAATGAACTTAATACTACAAAAAATATGGAAAAGATTGCAGATGGCTTTAAAGGTGAAAAGGCGATTATAACTCCTTATAATATCAGAAATTATCAAGCAGATAACGCAATTACCCGGCAATTGCATGTCACCCACATCGGATATTACCCCCAAGCCAGGAATCATTTCCGGGAAAGGTCGAATGGAACAAATGAGAATATTTTCATCTATTGCGAAGAAGGAACCGGTTGGGTACAATACGCCGGAGAAAAACATATTCTGGACAAAAATCAGGCGTTTATCCTGCCTGCCAATGAAGCGCACGCTTATGGTTCGGGTAATTCCAATCCGTGGAGTATTTACTGGATACATTTTTGCGGAACGGATGTAAATTTGTTTTCTTCACTGGCCGGTCGCTTGATTAGTTTGGCCGATTCCGATAAAAGCCGTTATCGCGACCGTTTTCTCTTGTTTGAGGAAATGTACCAAAATCTTGAAATGGGATACAGTCCCGAAAATCTCGAATACGTAAGCTGTTGCCTGCGGTATTTTCTGGCGTCCATTAAATACCTGAATCAATACCGGGAAGTAAAAAATGTAAAAGAAGCGGATACCGTACAAAAAAGCATCCTGTTTATGAAAAATAATCTCGAAACAAAAATTACGCTCGGGGACATAGCCCACCATGTTGGTTATTCGCCGTCCCGCCTGAACGCCATTTTTACGGAAAAAACTTCTTATCCGCCGATGGATTATTACAACCAGCTCAAAATACAACGCGCCTGTTCCCATTTACAGTTTTCCGACTTGAAATTGAAGGAAATTGCTTTCCGGTTGGGATTTTATGACCCGTTTCATTTTTCGAAAGCATTTAAGCAGGAGATGGAAATAACGCCCAAGGAATATAGAAAACGGTATAAAAACTAATGGAATCTATTTAGATTTTTCGGCTGAAAAAAACAACTAACTATTTAATAATCAAATTATTAATTAAATAATCATTTAGATTTTTTTTATAAACGAAAATTCTACCTTTTTTTTATATACCTTTGTTCAATTATTTACAAAATGCTGTGAAATACAACAACTTTAAATAGTTTGGAGTGCTTATTAATTACTAAATTTAAAATAAATTGAATGTCATGAAAAAAAGGAAAGAACCAATTTTCAAAAGACTACAACAAACATGCATAATACTTTTCTGTTTGTTGTTCAGTTTGAATGTATCCGCTCAAAATTTGAAACGAATTACCGGTACGGTTTTAGATGAATTCAACGAACCGACAATCGGAGCATCGGTTTCCGAAAAGGGTACGACTCGCGGAACAGCTACCGATGTCGATGGCAATTTTGAATTATCTGTGGGAGAAAATGCCGTGTTGGTAGTATCTTATATTGGATATACATCTAAAGAGATTCCGGTTGGTAACGAAACTTCTTTCAGGATTGTTTTGAAAGAAGACGCACAGTTGTTGAATGAAGTGGTTGTTATCGGTTACGGTACCATGAAAAAAGGCGACTTAACCGGCTCAATCACGGCAATCAGCCAAAAAGACTTCCAAAAAGGCTTGGTTACCAATCCGACTTCGCTGATTACAGGTAAAGTAGCCGGTGTGCAAATCACCTCTACCGGCGGACGTGCAGGAAGCGGCAATCAAATCCGTATTCGCGGAGGCGCTTCTTTGAATGCAAGTAACGACCCGCTTATCGTAATCGACGGTGTTCCGGTGGATAACGGAGGTATTAACGGAGTGACTAATCCGCTTTCAACCATCAATCCCAATGACATCGAATCCATGAACGTGTTGAAGGATGCTTCCGCAACAGCTATTTACGGTTCCCGCGCTTCCAATGGTGTAATTATTATTACTACCAAAAAAGGATCTACGGGACAAAACTTAAAGGTGGATATTTCCACGCAAAATTCAATTGCAACCATTGCTCGAAAAGTAGAAACGCTTTCTGCCGATCAATTCCGTGATCTTGTAAAAAGTCAAGCTATTGTGCGTTTCGATGCGGACAGAGCCGCTCAATACATCGGTTATCTTGGAACGGCTAACACCGACTGGCAAAAAGAAATTTTCCGCAATGCATTTACTACCGATAACAATATCAGTGTAAGCGGCTCTGCCGGATTCTTGCCTTACAGGGTTTCCGCCGGATTTATCAGCCAGGACGGTATTTTGGATACGGACAATATGAAACGGGGAACCGTTGCGGTTAACCTGTCGCCGACTTTTTTTGATAAACATCTGTCGGTCAATGCAAATTTAAAAGGAACTTATACCCATTCCCGTTTCGGGAACGGAGACGCCATTGGCGCTGCTTTGCGCATGGATCCGACCCAGCCGGTTAAAGCCAATGGGTTCGATAGTTTTAACGGCTACTGGGCCTGGTTATTTTCGGGTGATTTAAATTCGCTGGCTACCCGGAATCCGGTGGCATTGCTTTACGGCAAAGACGACCAGTCGGATGTTTACCGTAGCATCGGAAATATACAGTTCGATTATAAATTTCACTTTTTGCCCGACTTGCGCGCCAATTTGAATTTGGGTTACGATATTTCGCAAGGAACCGGAAAAGTGATTACTCAACCCTGGTCACCGGCAGAATATCCGAATGGAAGAAGAACCCAATTCGACCAGAAAAAGCAAAACCAACTGTTGGAATTTTATCTGAACTATACAAAACAGTTGAACGCTGCAAACCGCATTGAAGTGATGGGAGGTTATACCTGGCAGGACTGGCAAATAAAAGAAAAAACATTCAACGAATTATATTTTGACAACAATCTGGCAAAAGAAGCAGGTACTAAAATTCCGCCTCACAATCGTTTGATTTCTTTCTACGGCCGTTTGAATTACAATCTTTTGGAACGTTACTTATTAACCGCAACCATTCGCCGTGACGGCTCTTCAAGATTCAGTCCCGAAAACCGCTGGGGTACTTTTCCTTCCGTAGCTTTGGCATGGCGTATCAATGAAGAAGCGTTCCTCAAAAACATCGAAGTCCTTTCCAATTTGAAACTTCGCTTGGGTTGGGGTATTACAGGACAACAAGACTTAAATAGCGACTTCGGTTGGTTACCTGTTTACGAATTGAGCGATCCGAACGCACAGATCCAGTTTGGAAATCAATTCTATTCAGGTTGGAGACCTAACGGTTATGACTCCAATCGCAAATGGGAACAGACTACGACCAAAAATATCGGCTTGGATTGGGGATTCGTAAAAAATCGCATCTATGGTAGTGTTGATTATTACCAAAAGCATACTATCGACTTGCTGAATGAAGTTCCGTTGCCCGCCGGCAGTAATTTCACGCCCTATATCATTAAAAACATCGGAACTATGGATAACCGGGGAGTAGAAGGAAATATTGGAATCGTAGCCATAGAAAGTAAAGACATGCATTGGGATTTTGGATTCAACCTTACTTACAACCATACCGAAATCACCCAATTATCTCTGAACGATGGTCCCGAATCGGATTATAAAGGTCAAATGACAGGCAACATATCAGGCGGAACAGGTAATACCATTCAAATTCACAAAGTCGGCTATGCACCCAATACGTTCTATGTTTACCGGCAAGTATATGATGAGAACGGAAAACCTATTGAAGGAATTTATGAAGACCTCAACGGCGATGGCGTAACCAATGATCAGGATTTATACCTGAGCCGGAAACCGGCTCCCGACTGGTATATGGGATTCAATACCACATTTACTTATAAAAACTGGATGCTGGCAACTGCTTTGCGTTCAAGTATCGGAAACTATGTTTACAATAATGTTAATTCGGATCTGGGTAATTTTTCGCAAACGCTAAATCCGAATACTTTTCTGATGAACAATGTAGTAGATGGCTTGAACACCTATTTTAATAACCGTCAATTACTTTCGGATTATTATATTCAAAATGCCTCATTCCTGAAAATGGATTATATCCAGTTAGGATACGATTTTGGAAAAATCTTTAATGGTAAAGCCGGTTTACGGGCTAATTTCACGGTTCAAAATGTATTTACGATAACCAAATACGATGGCATTGACCCTGAAATGACTAACGGTATCGACAATAACTTCTATCCGAATCCGCGCACATACAGCCTCGGATTAAGTCTTAATTTCTAATTATAAAAAACAAGAAAAATATGAAAAAGTATATTTATCAAATCATCGCAATAATAGCGCCGCTATTGATGTTTGCTTCCTGTACCGATTTGGATATTTATCCCGAAAACACATCTTCTTCGGAAGTGGTTTTCTCTACGTTTGAAGGAACAAAAGGCGCATTGGCAAAAGTATATCTTGCCTACACGACAACAGGAAATACAAGTCCTGCGGGTAAATCAGACTTACCTATCCCCGGTATTGACGAGGGTCAAAATGCAGACTTTCTGCGTGTTTGGTTTAATCATCAGGAGCTTCCTACAGAAGAAGCGCATTGCTTATGGATTCAGGATCCGGGTATTCCCGAATTGAATGATATTAACTTTACTATTGATGACAGATTTACATCCGGTTTATATTACAGGGTGGTTATGCAAATCATGTACGCCAACGAATTTATCCGGAATGCAAAGGAAGATTTAGGCGCAGAAGTGACCAATTTCAAAGCGGAAGCCCGTTTTATCCGTGCATTTGATTATTGGGTATTATTGGATATTTTCGGAAATCCGCCCTTTGTAACGGAAAACGATGCACTGGGTATTCTGCCTGCTCAAACAAATCGTATCGAATTATTCAAATATGTAGAATCGGAATTGTTGGATATAACAAACAACAATCTGTTGAAAGCGCCGAAAGCAAACGAATACGGACGCGCCGACCAGGCTGCTGCCTGGGCTTTGCTTGCCCGCCTGTATCTGAACGCCGAAGTTTATACCGGAACCGCTCGTTGGACGGATGCTGCTACTTATGCTAAAAAAGTAATTGATGCCGGCTTTTCTCTGAAAGGCAACTATGAAGAGTTGTTTTTAGCGGATAACGACAAAAACAACCCGGAAATAATTTTGGCGATTGCTTACGATGGACAGAAGGCATACGGTTATGGCGGCACTTCATTCTTGGTTAATTGCGGTTCAAACATTGATTACCAGTCCACGTATGCAGATAAAATTATCAGCTATGGAATGTTAGGTAACAATAAATATTGGAATGGATACCGCATAAGAAAAGAGATGTTTAGTAAATTTGGTCAGAACGATAAACGTTTCCTGTTTGTAGGTGAAAATTCTGCAATAGACAACTCTCCAACGAACTGGGAATATGGATTGCAAACCTACAAATATCGAAATATAACATCCGCTTCAACCGTTGGAAATCCCGTTTATGGTTCAGGCGCTAACCAAGATGCTGCCGACATTGATTTCCCGCTGTTCCGTCTGGCAGAACAATATTTGATTTATGCCGAAGCGGTTGTACGCGGTGGCAGTGGCTCAAAAGGCGATGCAGTAGGTTATATCAACCAATTACGGACAAGAGCCGACGTTTCTTCAATCGGAGAATCGCAATTAACGGCGAATTTCATTCTCGACGAACGCGCCCGTGAATTGTATTGGGAATGTTTCCGCCGTACCGATCTTATCCGTTATGGATTATTCACAAGCAGTAGTTATGTTTGGGAATGGAAAGGCGGCGTGAAAGACGGTCGTGGAGCAGATGCCCATTTCAACATCTATCCGCTACCGGCATCCGACATCAATGCCAATACTAATTTGAAACAAAATCAGGGTTATTAATGACAATGATTGTTAAACATTAAATAAAATAGAATAACAATGAGAAAAATATATAATATAATAATGCTGCTTGCCTGCCTGACTTTCTTTTGGGCTTGCGAAACCGATGAACATCCG
>BNTV01000122.1 GCA_025996865.1 Bacteroidia bacterium | reverse complement strand
TGAATACAATGGGGGACAACGGTGACCTTGACTACGGAAATGCAGCCTCGGCAATCAACCCCGATGATATCGAAAGTATCGAGGTTCTGAAAGGGGCGAACGCTTCGGCGCTTTACGGATCGGATGCTGCCAATGGCGTTATTCTGATTACGTCGAAAAAGGCAAAACAAAAAACCGGAATGGGAATCTCTTATAGCCTGAATACGCAATTCAGCTACTTAAGTCAATTCCCCATCTTTCAAAATGTCTATGGCGCCGGAGCGAATACGCTTAATGGACAATTCAATTTTCAAGGACAAAATGGTTTTAATCCGGAACTTCCTTTGTACCTGCCCAATTTAACTCAAGGTTACGGTCAACAAAGTTTTGGTTTTCCCATGTTGGGATTTGACGTGATTGGCAGGGATGGCAGAGTAAAAACCTATTCGCCCAGTCCGGAAACCATTACCAATATGTATCAACAGGGAATGCAATTAACCAACAGCTTTTCGTTTGATAAAGTGACTGATGGAATAACGGTGCGTTTCTCCTATACCAATGTGAGTTCCGACGATATTCTGAAGAACTTTAACAAGTTGAAACGCAACTCCTTCAACTTGCGGACATCCGTCAAAATAGCCAAGTTTTTATCGGCAGACATCGACGCAAATTATGTGAAGGACAATGTGGATAACCGGGGTTTACGCAACGGATCAGACCGAAACCCATTGGTTGCCGTTTTAAATTTACCGCGTGATGCCTCCTATGAAGAGTTGAAAGACTATAAATATGAAGATGGAACGCCAAGAACAATGAACGGATTTAATAATCCTTACTGGTTATTGAACGAATTGTCGAATGCAGATGACAAGGACTGGTTAAGGAGTAACATGACGTTGAACTTCACCATCACCAAGGATCTTAAATTGCGCTTACGCGCCGGTACGGACATCCAACAATCCAAGGGATGGGACTTCACCAACTTCTATAGCCCGTGGGATAAAGACGGCACTTATAAAGTCAATCAATATCAGTCGGTCGGTAATACGTTTGATGCCCTGGTGAGTTTTAATAAAAAAATCAAAAAATTCAGCGTCGGCATCAATGCCGGAAGTAGTAATTATAGAGTCAAGAACGCACGACTCTCAAGTTCGGTAGAAACGATGTTGCAGCCCGACGTGAAAAGTTTGGCGAATAATGGATCTACACTAAAGACCAATGAGGCTCGTCAAGACAAGGAAAAAATCGGACTTTTTGCCCAAGGCAATGTGGGTTTCAACAACTTTCTCTATGTAGATGCTACGGCGAGAAACGACTGGTCTTCCGCGTTACCGAATCCCTATTCGTATTTCTACTATTCGGGAGGACTTAGTTTGGTGGTGAGCGATGCATTTAAATTACCCAAGGACATCATTACCTTTGCCAAGCTTCGCGCATCATACGCTCAAACCGGAAACGACACCCAATTTGACATGTTGCTCAACGGTTATAACTACGGAGGACTGTATCTCGGATCAATGCCTTGGTACACCGGCGAAAACAATAGTAAAAATAGCGCTTTGAAACCGGAGAGTACGGTATCGACCGAATTTGGCGCTGATTTGCGCTTTTTCAAAGACCGCCTGTACATTGATTTCACCTACTACGAGAAAGCAACCAGGAATCAGATTGTGCAAGCCGACCTTTCCGTCATGTCGGGATACAACAGGAAAGCATATAATCGGGGCGAAATAGCGAACAAAGGCTACGAACTGAGCGCGAAGGTTATTCCCATTCGGATAAAGAAATTTGAGTGGAGCATTCAAGCCAATTGGTCGAAAAACACATCCGAAGTCGTGTCATTGATGGAAGGCGTTGACCGTTTCCGCTTGGCAAACTGGAATGGAACAAGCGTTGAAGTCTTTGCAGAGGTCGGACAACCTTACGGAATCATGTATGGCGTTGACTATAAACGCAACGAGGAGGGAGCCATTCTTTGTGATGCAAGCGGACGTCCGCTGTCCGATGCGAAAAGTGCAAAGTTCGGCAAAGTATCGCCCGATTGGCTCGCCGGTCTCAGCAACACATTCCGTTACAAGGATTTTGATTTCAGTTTCCTGCTTGATTTCAAACATGGAGGACAACTTTGGTCGTATTCAGCCTATCAGGGCGCCCGGTATGGACAAACAGTGGCGTCTTTGTTCGGGCGGGACGAATATCTTTTCAGTGATGCAGTCTTGGGAGAAAACGATACGGAACGAAGAGGTTTTCTGGAACCCAACCGTACAAACAATGCAAATACCAATGCTGTCGGCTATGCAGATATGGAGCGTAAAAAAGGCGCTTATATGTATGAAAAACGGGTCTATGATGAGTCGGTACCCGGTTTGGCAGGTCAGGAATGTCTGGCAAGTGTAAAACCGACCAACTACTATTCCGATGACGTATTGAAAAGCGCCAGACGGTATTTATATGACGCCTCTTACATTAAACTCAGGACAGTCAGCCTCGGTTACAATGTGCCGAAAAATTTTCTAAGAAAAACGCCGTTTTCTTCGGCTCGCATCTCTGCGGTGGGACGTAATCTCTATACATTGTTTCAGAATACACCGAGAGGACTTGATCCTGAAGCTACGACGAATACAGGAAACGGACAGGGTATTGAAAACGGTTTTTCATTGCCTTCGGCAAACTACGGATTCGATTTTAAAGTGTCATTTTAACGGAAAATAATAATAAGTAAATAAAATGAAAAAAATAATATATGCAATAGCTGCCATCCTTATTGCTGGCATAATGTGGGTAGGTTGTATCGACAACTTTGACAATATCAACAAGAATCAGGATAAGTTGTATAGCACCAGTATCCAGTTGGTTTTTCCCGGTACCGTTTATCGCACGATGAATCTTTGGGGAGCTATGAATTACCCACGGTTACTGAACTACGGAAGAGGCGTTTCGGTAGGTTATGCCGAACCGACGTATGGCGAAAGTGATGTCAACAGTTACAGTTCGCAGTTCTACGTAGATGTATTGAGAGATCTCTTGCAATTGGAAACCGCATACGAAGGGAATCCGGATCTCAAAAACCGGCTGATGATTATCAAGACATGGAAAGCATTTGTCTATTCGATGATTGTAGCCTGCTGGGGGCCGACGCCGATGTCCGACGCCATGATGACCTCTCCTTCCAAATTGGAATATAAATACGACACCGAAAAGGATGTGTACATACAGATACTTGATTTGTTGAAGACGGCAAGTGAAGGATTCAATCCCGTCAAGCCCAACAACACCATCGATTTTCTCAATCCCGATCCGGTTTTTGGAGGAACGGGTTATCCGAACATTGAAAAATGGAGGAAATTTGCCAATACGTTGCGGTTAGATATTGCTTTGCGGATTGAAAATATTGACCGGGCATTGTCGGAGCAACATGCGAGGGAAGCTATGGCTCATGAGGACTGGATTATTTCCTCTACTTCCGAGATGGTACAGCCGTCATGGGGAAACGATGATTCCTACGACGTGTCTTATTACTACAACCGCTTCCTGAAAAACCTCACGGATCAGAATTTGAGTGAAAGCACCTATCCGCGTCTCGGACAATATATGTTCACCTACTTGCAGTCCTATTACGATCCCCGTTTGGATAAATACGCAGCTAAACCGGACTATACTTACCGGTTGATCGTTCACGACACCATCAACATTGTTCGCAAATCCGATTATTCCGGATTGGACACTACTTTGAATGTGGTTGCCTACCACACGGTTCCCTATGCGCCTGCACCCGAACCGGGAAGAATCCCGCAAGGATGGGACATCGCTTACGATCCGAACAGCCTTTGGGGACAGGGAGCGCAAGGTACGCAAAAATACCCGAATCCTTACGGCGGATTGGCAAAACAAGGTTGGGCTTACGTAAACCTCTCCTTCTTGAAAAAAAATGCAAAAGTGGTCTTCATGAATTGGGCAACCGCCTGTTTCCTGAAAGCCGAAGCTAAACTCAAATACGGAGTAGGAAGCAAGTCGGTTCAACAATATTATGAAGACGGTATTGCAGCTTCTTTCGGTGAATATGAAATATCCGGAGCCGAACTGGCGACATACATGGCGCGCGACGGTATAAAATGGGGTACAAACGGAAAAGGACTGGCCGATTATATGCAGATCTGGTATGCCGACATCAATGGAGCAGACAGTCCGTTGGAACAGATTATCAAGCAACGCTGGATTGCCGAATACTTCAATGGATTATCCCAATGGACGACCGAACGGCGCACGCGCATCATGAATTTTCCGCCATTTTTCTACTCGGGTTCACAGAGTACTGAAGGTAGCAACGGTAGATTTGATTTTATCCCCGAACGCTACATATTCCCGGTGAACGAGCAGACGACAAATGGCACCGAATACTACAAGGCGATTCAATTGCTGCAAAGCGCCAGTCCGAAAGGCGATCCTTCGAGCCGGTGGGGAGACAATATGTGGACGCATCTGCAATTCGCCAAAGTCAATCCCGGATTGGCGGATGCAGAAGCAAAATGGACAGGTAGAGTGGTCATTTACAACCAACATGCATTGCAAAACCGGTATGGAAAGACGGAAGAGGATATGATTAAAATAGCTCAACAAGAATTTCCGCAGATTACGGACACAACCGGATTGAGAATATACTTGAGGTATTCCATCGAAGAAATCATAGGTCCTCGCCCTTGATCGGAAAGTAGAATCAAAACAGAATGAAATCACATAAATTATATAACAATAATATGAAACGATATAAAATAATAAGTATGTTAATTGTCTCTGTGGCAATGTTTGTTTCGTGTACTGAGGATGATGGTCCGACGATAGATGATCACTTCCTGAATTACGAAATTCCCGATGTTCCTGTGAAAGAAAATTGCGTAGTGGGCGTTTACCTCCTCAATAATGGTTCGGGCGGACAGTCCGACGCTATCTGGGGCAGGTTAACGAGTACGCAGTTTGATCCGGCAGCCCAACAGTACAGTCCCGGACTGCAACCGGTAGCCGGAAACTGGAAACACGGCAATTTTAACTACACGCAGACGGAAGTCTGCAAAGCCATGGTGGCGACGTTCCAACAATATGTGGATTGGGCGCTTGAAGCAGGTATTGATTTTATCATCTTGCCGCTATTGGGGGAAAATGCAAATGCTTTATACCCCAACAACCTGAATGTGAATGATGCTAAGTTCTATGATATATTTACCGGAAAACTCGGATCGGACGGACTGCCGCCCGGCCAAACAACCGGCACACGTGTTGACCTGAAAGGATTGAAGTATGTCGTTATGGTGAATTCAGGCAATTTCACAGGGTCGCTGAATCAGACAACCCCGATTGAAAATATTGCCGCTACTACCATCGAGGGGGTTGTTACGAGCCGCGTACAACGCTTTTACGAATATATGCGAAGAGTTTCCGATTATTTTGCCGACGAGAACTATTTTACGGTAAACGGCAAACCGATGGTCGTATTCGGAGGAACGCCGCACAATTTCTACGCATTAGACACGAGAGCTTTCTATGATGGAATGCGCAGCCATGTGAAAACCGCATCCGGTAAAGATGTATATATTGTAGCCCAACAAGACGCATGGACGCCCTCACCCCGATTCCAATACACCTTTGGCGAAGGACGCGTAGATGCCGTTACGACTAAGAACGAAGGAGGCATGTATAATAATACAAACTCAGCGCGCACGACTATGTATCCGCAGTTTATTGATCAGAATTGGAATTATAACAAAAATTTCTTGTGGGATACGTGGCAGGAAGATTTCATTCCATCGGTATTCCCGGCTTACGACCGTTGGGTGCAATCGGGAGGTAATTACAACTTACCGATCGTACGACACGATCCGGAGACTTTCATTACCATCTGTAACGTAGCCAAGCGCAACCTCGGTAAAAACCGGATCGTATTTATCGATTCGTTTAATGACTGGAGATATGCCACCTCTATCGAACCGACCGATCCTGCCTACGGGAGTGGATATGGAACGAAGTATCTGGAGATTGTAAAACAACAGTTTAAAGTGAAATAATGTCCTTATCACCCCCACCCCCCTAAAGGGGGCTTTAGCGTCTGCGATTTTGCTGATTGAGCGCTCTTTTTCAAGATGTGCTACGGCAAAGTCCCCTTTAGGGGATTTAGGGGTGTTTTTCGAATAGTCACTTAAAAAAACAAATTTTGTACGCATGAATAAATATTATTTCCTTTTCAGTTGTTTTTTTCTTTTGTTGTTTTCCTGCAATAACAACAAAACAAGCAAGTCGCCGGTCGATTATGTCAATCCCTACATGGGAAACATCAGTCATTTATTAGTGCCTACTTACCCGACGACTCACCTGCCGAACGGTATGATGCGGGTTTATCCCGCCCGGACGGATTATACCTCCGATTTGTTGCACGGACTGCCGGTTATCGTAACCAGTCACCGGAATACCTCCGCTTTCAGCATCAGTCCGGTTACGAGCGACAAGTTCAATTTTCAGGATGTGGTTGATTATTCCTACGATTTGGAAAAAATTACCCCCTACAGTTACTCCGTCTATCTGGATGAAGCCGCTATAAAAGTAAACTATGCTCCTTCCCGTCAATCAGGCATTTATGAAATCACTTTCGATAAACCGGCGGAAGACAATTACCTCATTTTCCATACGGGAAACGGAGAAATGCACCTCACTGCCAACGGCGTTTCCGGTTATCAATCCATAGGAAACAATACAAAAGTTTATCTAAATGTTGAAATCGAACAAACGCCCGATAAAACCGGCTTTTTGTCGGAGCATATCATCCAATATGATAAAATTCCGGCGGAAGGAAATGCTCATACAATGATCCTTTGCTTCAATAAGAATCAGAAAACCGTCCGTTTGCGTTACGGCGTTTCCTTCATTGACGAAACGCAGGCGCTCCGGAATCTGAACCGGGAAATAAAAACTTATGATTGGCAGGAAATAGCGGAAACAGGCCGTAAAATATGGAATGAAGCGCTCGGAAAAATTTCGGTCGAAGGAGGAAGCGATAACGATAAATCCGTGTTTTATACCACTTTGTACAGAGTCTATGAACGGATGGTCAACATGTCGGAAGATGGCCGTTATTTCAGTCCTGCCGACGGACAGGTGCACAACGACGAAGGCATCGCCTACTATACCGACGATTGGATTTGGGATACTTACCGTGCCGCCCATCCTTTGCGTACTTTGATTGCACCGGAAGCGGAATCGGATATGATACAGTCCTTTATCCGTTTGGCGCAACAATCGCCCGACGGATGGATGCCGACCTTCCCTATTGCAACGGGCGACCGGCACGGCATGAATTGCAATCATGGCGTAGCAATGGTCTGGGATGCTTACAACAAAGGATTGCGGGGATTTGACTTGGAAGCAGCCTACAAAGCCTGCAAATCCGCCATTACCGAGAAATCCCTGTTGCCCTGGATGAAAATTCCCAATATAGAATTGGACGAATTTTACCGGGAAAAAGGCTACTATCCGGCATTGAAAGAAGGCGAAGCGGAATATATAGCGGAAGTGAACAAGGGAGAAAAACGGCAACCGGTTGCCGTAACCTTGGGCACTTGTTACGATTACTGGTGTTTAGCGCAAATCGCCAAAGCATTGGATAAAGAAGACGATTACCGCTATTTCCTGAAAGGTTCCTACAATTACCGCAATTTATACAATGCGGAAACAGGTTTCTTTCATCCGAAAGACAAGGATGGAAACTTTATCCAACCTTTCGATTACCGTTTCTCCGGCGGACAAGGGGCAAGGGATTATTACGATGAAAACAACGGATGGACTTACCGCTGGGAAGTGCAGCACAATCCGGCCGATTTGATTCAATTGATGGGTTCTCCCGAAAAATTCGCAAGCAATCTCGACCAGACTTTCCGGGAACCTTTGGGCAAAGGAAAATATGTGTTTTACGCCCAACTGCCCGACCAAACCGGAAATGTAGGGCAGTTTTCCATGGCCAACGAGCCGTCCATGCACATTCCGTATCTGTATAATTATGCGGGACAACCCTGGAAAACGCAAAAACGGATACGAAGTTTGGTTAAACAGTGGTTCCGCAACGATCTGATGGGTAATCCCGGCGACGAAGACGGAGGCGGGATGTCGGCTTTTGTTGTATTTTCGTCCATCGGTTTGTATCCGGTTACGCCGGGTATCCCGGTTTACAACATCGGAAGTCCGTTTTTCAAGCACGCAAAAATACAGTTAGGCAACGGTAATGTATTTGAAATCGAAGCGATTAATTGTTCGGACGATAACAAATACATCCAATCGGCTACCTTGAACGGTAAGGAATGGAACAAACCGTGGATCAGTCACGAAGATATTATTCGCGGCGGTAAATTGACGCTGGTGATGGGTGATAAAGCCAATAAGGACTGGGGTTCGGATTTGGCAAATGTTCCTCCTTCGGCTGAACAGATACCGTAGTATCAATTACGAATTACGAATTTATGAAAATGATTATCATGAAAAAAAGATTAAATATACTTGTTCTTTTTATCTGTTTCCTGTTATCGGGAACGTTTCTCCACGCCGGAATAAAATTGCCGTCAATACTGGGAAACAATATGGTTTTGCAGCAGCAGTCAACTGTCAAACTTTGGGGCGAAGCGAATGTAAAAACAAAAGTTACTGTCAAAACATCGTGGAATAAGAAAATTTATACTGCAACAAGCGATGCGGAAGGGAAATGGCTGACAAACATCGAAACGCCCGTTGCCGGAGGTCCGTATGAAATAAGCATCAGCGACGGGATGGAAACCGTCTTGAAAAATATCCTCATCGGAGAAGTTTGGTTCTGTTCCGGTCAATCGAATATGGAAATGCCGGTGCGCGGATTCGACCGCCAGCCCACAAAAAACACAAACGATTTAATAGCCAAAGCCAAGCCTTCGACGCCCATCCGGATGTTTACAACCGATTCCGAAAAAGGCGCATGGGTAAGGCAGTTTAGCAAGAAACCGGAGTCAGACTGCAAAGGGCGGTGGATGGATAATTCATCGGAAAACGTTGCCAATATCAGTGCCGTAGCTTACTATTTTGCTTCTTATATCCGAGAAGTTTTGGAAGTTCCGGTCGGAATAATCGTTTCATCGTGGGGAGGCTCTAAACTTGAAGCATGGATGAGCCGCGAAGCGATAAGTCCTTTTAAGGAAATCAACTTGTCAATTCTTGATAACGATGAACAGGTGAAAAATCCGACGGCTACACCCTGTGTTTTATACAATGCCAAAATAGCGCCGGTTATAAACTTTACGATTAAGGGATTTTTGTGGTATCAAGGCGAGAGCAACCGCGACAATGCAGACCAATACGCAGCACTGATGCCTGCTTTTGTGAAAGATTTGCGGCAAAAATGGGGAGTCGGCGAATTTCCTTTTTATTTCGTACAGATAGCGCCGTTCAACTACGAAGGAGCCGACGGCACATCCGCAGCCCGTTTCAGGGAAGTGCAGTTTAAGAACATGAAAGATATTCCCAATTCCGGAATGGCGTTGACGATGGACATCGGACACCCTGTCTTTATCCATCCGATGGATAAGGAAACGGTAGGCAACAGGCTTGCTTATTGGGCGTTGGCAAAAACTTACGGTAAATCGGGTTTTGGCTATTTGTCGCCGGAATATAAATCAATGGAAAAGGTCGATAGTAAAATTTATATAGACTTCAACAATGCACCCGGAGGAATTTGTCCCATGTGGACTGACCTGAAAGGCTTTGAAATTGCCGGAGAAGATAAGGTTTTTCATCCGGCAAAAGCCGAAATAGAAACCAAAACGGCAAGGCTTGTCGTAACCTGTGGAGACGTCCCGAATCCGGTTGCCGTAAGGTATGCTTACAAAAATTTTGTGGAAGCAAGCCTTTTCAGCATCTATGGCATTCCGGTTACTCCTTTTCGTACAGACAATTGGTAATTAAAAAAACAAATTAATCACATGAAATTTCTGAATTACATCGTATTATTGGCTTTCCTGCTGTCTATTCCAGCCTTGCAAGCCCAGGAAAAGGAACTTTTCCGCAATGAAGAAGCGCCGCTTCACGACCGCATAACGGATTTGCTGTCGCGACTTACAATCGAAGAAAAGATAGGACTTCTGCGGGCAACTTCACCCGAAATCAACCGGTTGGAAATTGATAAATACTATCATGGCAACGAAGCTTTGCATGGCGTTGTCCGTCCCGGAAATTTTACCGTATTCCCGCAAGCCATCGGACTGGCGGCGATGTGGAATTACGATTTGCATTACCGCGTGGCCACTGCTATTTCGGATGAAGCCCGCGCCCGCTGGAATGAACTGGAACAGGGGAAAAAACAAACTGCACAGTTCAGCGATTTGCTCACTTTCTGGTCGCCTACCGTCAATATGGCGCGCGACCCGCGTTGGGGACGAACGCCGGAAACTTACGGCGAAGACCCTTACCTGTCAGGCGTATTGGGAGCTGCCTTTGTGAAAGGGCTTCAGGGCAATAATCCGAAATACCTTAAAGTTGTTTCAACACCCAAACATTTTGCCGTCAATAACGAAGAACATAACCGCTTTGAAGCAAATCCCCAAGTTGCCGAAAGATTATTGCGCGAGTATTATTTTCCGGCATTTGAGCAATGTGTCAGGGAAGGGAGGGCGGCTTCTTTCATGACGGCTTACAACGCCATCAACAATGTGCCTTGCACCGCCAATCCGTGGCTGATACAGAAGGTTTTGCGCGAAGACTGGGGTTTTGACGGATATGTGGTTTCCGATTGCGGAGGTCCTTCTTTACTCGTTAGCGGACATAAATACGTCAAAACAAAAGAAGCCGCCGCCACTTTATCTATTAAAGCCGGTTTGGATTTGGAATGTGGCGACGATGTCTATATCAAGCCGCTACTCAATGCTTACCGACAGAAAATGGTATCGGACGCCGATATTGATTCCGCCGCATATCATGTGTTGAGGGCAAGGATGCGTTTGGGACTTTTTGACCGTCCCGACCATAATCCCTACAATCAATTGCCGCCCTCGACGGTAGGCTCGCCGGAACATAAGGAGTTGGCATTGGAAGCAGCCCGCCAAAGTATTGTCTTACTCAAGAACAAAAACAACCGCTTGCCGCTTGACCTGAAAAAAGTGAAATCCATCGCGGTGGTAGGCATCAATGCCGCCAACTGCGAATTTGGCGATTACAGCGGATACCCCGTCAATCAGCCGGTATCCATCCTGTCCGGTATCCGGGAAAAAGCAGGCGACCGGGTAAAGATTGTATATGCTCCCTGGGTATCGGCTTCGGACGGTTACGAGATGATTTCGCCGGCTTATTATCCCGAAGGCTTGCAAACCGAATATTTTTCCAACAGGAATCTGGAAGGCGAGCCTAAAAGGAGAACCGACGAATGGATTAATTACGAACCCGCCAATCAGGCGCCCGACCCTTTTTTACCTAAACCGCCTATATCTATTCGATGGAAAGGGAATTTGCGACCGACCGTATCGGGGACTTACACTTTTGCATTTACTTCCGACGATGGTTGCCGTCTGTATATCAACGGAGAAAAAATAATCGACGCTTGGGCGGGGCACAGTATCCGTACCGATACGGCTCGTATTGAACTGGAAGCCGGAAAAGACTATCTGCTGCAAGCCGAATATTACGATAACCGCGACGACGCGATGGCCCGTTTGTCGTGGCGAATCCCGTCCACAGACAAAAAAAGCCGCTTGGATTTATATGGAGAGGCGGGAAAAGCCGTTCGCGAATGCGATTTGGCAGTTGCCGTGCTGGGAATCAATAAAAGCATTGAACGCGAAGGAAAAGACCGGGATGATATTCATTTGCCGAAAGACCAGGAAGAATTTATCCGTGAAATATACAAGGCAAATCCGAATACCATTGTGGTGCTTGTAGCCGGAAGTTCGTTAGCGATTGACTGGATAAACGAAAATATTCCCGCCATCGTCAATGCCTGGTATCCCGGCGAACAGGGCGGAACGGCTGTTGCGGAAGTGCTGTTCGGCGATTACAATCCGGCGGGAAGATTGCCGTTGACTTATTATAACAGTTTGGACGAATTGCCTCCGTTTGATGATTACGATATTACCAAAGGACGTACCTATCAGTATTTCAAAGGAAAACCGCTCTATCCTTTCGGTTATGGATTGAGTTATACGGCTTTTGAATACAAAAATCTGAAAATCAATGAAAAAAATGATTCTATCAAGGTCAGTTTCGATGTAAAAAACACCGGAAAAAGAGACGGAAGCGAAGTAACGCAATTGTACGTAAAACTGCCGGACATGAATATTTCTCTTCCCGTCAAACAATTGAAAGGTTTTAAGAGGGTTTTCATTAAAAAAGGAGCGACCGAAAAAATTGAAATCGTATTGCCGAAGGAACAACTTCGGTACTGGGATGAGGGAAAAGCTAAATTCGTTGTTCCGTCGGGTGTTTTTCGCTTCATGGCGGGAGCATCTTCTGACGATATTCGTTTGGAAAGTGAGATACGTTTATAGATATGACATGAAACGATATTATATACTCATTCCGTTTTTAATGATTTTCCTGAATGTCATTTCTCAGGAAAATAAGTCTTATTGGAACAATAAGCTAAAAATTATGCCTTTTCGCCTACCGCCGCCACCTGTCGATTATAAGCCCAAACAAGCGGACTTAAACGGAGACGGCAAACCGGATGCTATTTTTTCGATAACCAGAGACAGTATTCCCATTTTATGGATCGATGATGACGGAGACATGACCCGGAACGATCTGGAAGGAGACATGAAAAACGATTGCCTGCTGATCGACCGGAATAAAGACGGCATTTATGGCGGGCAAGGCGATCTGATTATCGACTGGGTTGATACGGACAACGATGGTATGGCTGACATGCAAATTGTGGTCGAATATCCTAACGAGAGAACCGGAGAGGTTTGGCCTAACGGACATTATATGATCTTCATGGATTTGGATCATGACCATATTTTCAATTATATCGACTGGAACACGATGCAACTGAAAAGCTGGGACAAATCCGGAATATGCGATTTTTATCCGGACTACAGCGGACAAACAGCCTTTCTGAAAATCCATACCTCCACATACGACATAAAAGATTTAAGGCTGAACTGGGAAAATCCTTTCCTGTTCTATGATGAAGACGGCGACGGGCTTAGCGAAATGGCTATCCGTTTGTTGGATTCTCCGAAGATAAAAGATAAAAATGCCCCTTCCAACAGTTATATTAACCGCCAGTTGAACGGAGTCATTGATTGGGTGTCTATTTCTGTAGATATGGACAATGACAATGCTCCCGGCAATGAATTTGATTTTGATTTCTCAATCGGGTTTCAGGGAGAAGGTTTCAATTATATGGATCAGGTACATAAATTTAATAATTTGAGCGGTTTGCCGGCTGCCGATACTTTTTTTATGGATCCGCGCTGGAGAAAAATGACGGAACTCATCTACACCGATCACCAGAACGCCTGGAATCTGATCTTCAATCGCGGCAAATGGAATCGCGTTAATTTTGTCTGGGATGAAGATGACGATAACAACCGCTGGGAACGTGTCGAATTTTACGATCCGTTAGATCCTTTTAAAATCGGATGGAAAAATGGAGGAATTGATAACAACAAACAATCGGATGTCGCCGGAGACAGAGGTGAATGGGATATGGATAATTCCGGAAAAGGAAAATTGTATCTCAGTAAATTCGATGGACGTCTGCATCTTTATGGAGCCGAATGGGGATGCTGGAGAATCGATCAGAATACCG